>SKKZ01000223.1 GCA_007123455.1 Coriobacteriia bacterium
CCTGCGCGGTGTTCCCGAGCGAGAAGTCCTCGTTGAGAATCGTGAAGCCCTTGACCGAGTCGAGGTCCGACGGGAGATAGGAGAGCACGTCGTAGTTGATACTCGTGTTGAGCATGCCGAAGATACCGAAGACGAGCAGCAGCCCCGCGACGGCGAGTACCGCACGCCTGTGCCGGACGATCGCATGCGCCAGAGGCAGCATCACCGCGCGATCCCGGAGAAGAAGAGCCGGACGATGAAGTCGGCGTTCACCTTCACGTCAACGACCGCCGCCCCGAGATGCGGCGCGTTCAAGGCCCCGGCAGCGGCACGCGTGTTCACGAGGCCGAAGAGACACTCGGCAGCCAAACCCGGATCGACGGGCGCGAACTCGCCGGCCTCGATGCCCTCGGCGATCACGGAAGCCAGGCCCTCGATAGTGTGGGAGATGCGCGCGAGCAGCTCGGCGGAGAGCGGTCCTTCCGGGTCACTCAACGGTCGGACCAGGATGCGGACGAGGCTCTCGTGCGCCAATCCCTCGGCGACCCATGCCCTGGTGAAACGCTCGAGTCGCTCCCGGGGCGAGCCTTCTCCCGCCAGCGCGTCGCGCGTGTGCACGTCGAAGACCTCAGAAGCCCTGTCTACAAGGGCGTGCAGCAGGGACTCTTTGTCGGTGTAGTGGTAGTAGATGAGCGCGGTGGACACGCCGCACGACTGTGCGATGTCGGCGACCGCGACCGCATCATACCCCTTGCGCCCGAACAGGTCCTCCGCGCACGCGAGTATCCGCTCACGTGTGGAAGGCCCACCGCTCTCCGGCATGCCTGCACCCCCGACAGCAATCCTGACTGAACGTTCAGTCAAGTCTATCCCCGTATCGGGAATGCGTCTATCGCCACGCAGGTTTCGGCCGATAAACGGCCGGCCCGGACTCCGAGAGCATGGCATCCAGCTGTTCCCACGTCTCGCGTACGATGCGCATAGCCTGTGACTTTGCGGGCATATCTCCGAGAGTGGCACCCGAGGCGAGCCCTGCCAGGGCATCGACAAGCGCCGGGTCGAAGGGTATCTCCGCAAGCAGGGGAAGGTCCCTTGCCGTACACAGATCGCGCACCTCGCGAGCCCCGGCAGAAGACAGGTCGGCCTTGTTGAGCACCACGACGACCCCTAGCGCGAACCGCCTGGCGAGCGTTTCAAGTCGACCGAGGTCGTGCGCGCCCGACCTGGTCGGCTCTGCAACGGCAACGATCAGGTCGGTTCCGGTGATGGACGCGATAGCCGGGCAGCCTGTCCCGGGCGGCCCGTCGATGATGAGCACGTCGGCTCCGTGCACTGCGCCGAGGGCGACAGCGCGACTCCGAACCTCCGTCACGAGCTTGCCGGACAAGTCATAACCCGGCCGCAGCTGCCCGTAGGCGATCGGGCCGACCACCGACATGCCCGTGCACGCCTCTCCCGCCTTCTGCCGCACCATGCTCACCGCATCGAGAGGACAGACGTAGGCACATGTTCCGCACCCCTCACACACCACCGCATCGACGCGGTATCTCTCGTCATCGACAGATATCGCGCCGAAGCGACACGCCTCGGCGCATACTCCGCACGCACTACAGCGATCGGCGCGAATGACCGCCTTCAGACCACCCTCGAACACCTCGCAGCTACCGTGCTCCAACCTGAGCGCGAGCGGAAGGTTCGATGCCTCCACGTCTGCATCTGCGACAACGACGTTCAGCGATTCTGCAGCCATATGTGCGAAGAGCGCCGAGAGTGTCGTCTTGCCCGTGCCACCTTTGCCGGAGGCGACCGTGATGCTTCTCACGGGTACACCACCTCTCGCTCCCGCACGCGTGACGAGACACCTTCGATCCAGGCGAGTATCGGATCGAGCCACTCTGATGCGCCCCGCTCGCAGACGATGAGGTTTCCCGTTGCGTAGGCCTCTGCAATGCGCCTCTCGAACGGCACACTGCTGACAACCGGTACGTTACGCACCGCCGCTGCACGTTGCACGTCACCGATCGCCCCGGCCGCCTTGTTGACTACGATCGCCATCGGGACGCCGAGCCCATCACCGAGCTCCAGGGCGAGCTCGAGGTCGTGCAACCCGAAAGGCGTAGGCTCGGTGACGAGCAGGAGCGCGTCGGCACTCCCTACGGCCGCAACGACCGGACATGCCGCACCCGGCGGCGCATCCAGAATCGCCAGTTGCGTGCCCGACCGCATCCCTGCTGCAACAGCTGCTCTTATGACGTCCGGCGCCTTCACCTGCCCGATGTCGAGCACGCCGGACACCAGTCTCACCCCGGCACGGTGCTCGATGACTCCCTCGGCGACGATGCCCACTCGTCTGCCGGGCATGTGTATCGCCCCGGAGGGGCAGGCCCTCAGGCAAAGCCCACAGCCGTGACACAGCTCCTCGAATACGAGCGCCGAGCCTCCGAGCACACGAACGGCTCCGAACGCGCAGACGTCCCTACATGCGCCGCACGCGGTGCATGTAGCAGGATCGACCTCCGCCACCGTCGCCTCAACGACTGTGGTGACCTCCTCGGCACGCTCGAGGAACAGATGGTCGTTCGGGGCATCGGCATCGCAATCGACGAGCACGACGTCCTGGCCCCCGGTTGCGGCCCACACCGCGAGATTGGTCGAGATCAGTGTCTTGCCGGTGCCCCCCTTGCCGGAGGCCACGGCGACGACGAACGGACGTCCCGCTTCTGGGTCCGAAACATCACGGCCGTGCTCAGGAGTCATAACGCTAGTGACCCCCGCAGACGAACCTGTCGTCCATAGGCCCGACTTCGCCGTTAAGAAGTCGCGCGATCACATCTCCGATGCCCGGGGTGACGTCCTCGAAATAGACGTCGATCCCCACGTCACGGAATCCGGCAAGCGGGCGGGCGCCCATGCCGGCAACCACCAGCGCGTTCACTCCGTGAGATGCGAGGAGCTCCACGGGCCGCAGGCAACCACCCTCTTCGTGCGGCGGGTTTTCGATCACCCGTACGCCGAGGATGCTGTCTGCGCCCAGTTCCACGAGCGTGAACGTATCGCACCTGCCGAAGTGGCCGGAGCGCTCTCCCTCAAGTCCTCCCGCACCGATCGACGGTACGGCGAGCGTCATAGTACCGGGCATGGCGTCACTCCGTTCTCTCGACACGTGAATTCGTTTCTGCACTCCCGGTCACGAAAGTCCCGCGTGGGCTTCGCCCTCTCCCAGCGACTCGAGGCGACCTTCACCGAACGCCTTCACGGCGTCGCGGACGATCATGCCTGTGGCACCGTAGCCGCTCACACCGGCAACACTGAGCGCCTTGAATGCCTTGGGGCCCAGATGGCCGGTGATGACCGCCTCAACCCCGCGAGAGGCGACGGCCTCGGCAGTGCCGAGGCCCGCCCCCTGCATCGCGTTGCGGTTGGCTTGGTTGTCTACCGCCTCGAACTCCAAGGTCTCCGGGTCGACCATGAGGATGTATGCCGCCCTACCGAACCGCTCGTCGACCCTGTCGTCGAGCGTCGTTCCCAGGGCGGATACCGCGACCCTCATCGCCGCCACCCGCGACCGGCCCCGAAGCCGAAGCCTCTGCCGGCTCCGCGCCCACCGATCATGCCGCTACGCACGCCGCGGCCGAATCCCAGTCCTCGGCCAAGGTAACGCCCGACCCTCGCAGGCTCATCGGTCATACATAGACCACGCCCGCCGCCGGTCATCTCGCCCTCGCCGACCGGTCCTGTTCTGTCCAATCCAGGCATCGTCATCCCTCCTTGTTCGTTCGATCATCATCATTGCCAAGTGCTGAAGAGAGCGCGTCGGCGAGCAGGCCGGACATGCGCTGCCGCTCTCTGAGATGGGCGACCCAGTCCTGAGCCAGCTCCCGACCCTCCTCGGTGATCTCGTAGTCTCGACGCTGCGGTCCCGATCCTCCCTCTGCCCAGGCCGACGTCACGAACCCGTCCTCCTCAAGACGTCGCAGCACCCGGTAGAGGCCGCCTGCGTCGACATCCAGCTCGCCGCCGGTCAGTTCGCGGATCTCGCGTCGGAGATCGTAGCCATGCCCGCCCTGACGAGCCAGTGCGGCCAGAGCCGCGGGTTCGACCAGCGCACCGCCGCCGGAACCGCCGCCGCGACGACAGCACGGCTTCCCGCCGCGATGCATCCGCCAGCCTCCATATCCACGCTCGGAATCCGAGTTCACTTCGAAGCACTCCTCGCTAAGTGTCATCGCCAACTATATGTCGTCTACACTATATGTCTCATACATATAAATGTCAACCATCGTCAACCATCTAGCAATGCAGGCTGACAGTCGTGGATTCTGAACGCGTCGCTGTGATCCGGCGTCTCAAGGGTACGTAGGGTATAGAGACGATGAAGGAGATGGCGATGCGAGTCGTGTCCGCGCTCACAGCACTATCCATTGCGTTCGTGCTCGCAGCGTGCTCGCCACCCGAGGAGGTGCCCCCTGTGGACTCCCCGTCAGATCCCGGTCTTTACGATCTTAGTGACGGCACGGTGCAGGCGGTCGGCACTCTCGAATGGTTCGCTATCGAGGGCGGCTTCTGGGCGATCGTCGATGAGAGTCCGGAGGGGGACGGCCGTACGATCGCAGTCATCGCCAACGGCGATGAGATTCAGGATGACCTCGCGCCGCTCCGTGGGCGGACGGTGCTGGTCACAGGTGAGCCATTCGAAGGCGTCTCCATCCGCATGGCCGGCCCGGAGATCATCGCCGACACCGTCGAAGAGTTGAGTGATGCGGCGGACGCTTCCGAGTAGAAACGGCGGTGCGGCGGTACACTCCCTCCGGGAGGTGCTGCCATGACCGCTTCTATTCTGGACCGCGTGCCGCGACAGACCATCGACTGGCTGACCGACCGGCAGAATCCGGCTGTCACAGTGCTCACGCGGACGCATCTCCTCGGCGAGACTCCCTCCGACGAGCTCGACTCCCTCTGGGATCAGCGCAACGAGTACGGGCCTGTCGCTGAGATCCTCGACCTCATGCGACCCGACGGTTCCTGGGCGCCACCGGGGCGCGACTACCGGAAGTACGGTGGGTCGCTCTGGCAGATCCACCTCCTCGGTGAGTTGTACGCGAACGGCGATGACGAGCGCGTGCAACAGACTGCGGAATACGCATTCTCGCGCCAGCTCCCGGACGGTTCATGGAGCTGCATGAACATGAAGCCCGCCGGCTCGATCACGTGCCTCACAGCGAACGTCGGACGTGCGCTGGCCCGGATGGGATGGGCCGAGGACGAGCGTGTGCATGCCGCGATGGCCTACTGCGTCGACATATACAAGCAGCTCGGCATCGTCGATTGTCGGGAGGGACGCCTCTATCAGCTCAACGGCTACTGCCACATGCTCACGCCGAAGGTACTGCTCTTCCTCGGGGAGGTACCCCAGGCGCTCTGGCCGGACGGCGCAGCCGAGCTGCGTGACGCGTGTGTGACGGCGCTGCGCGACAAGGAGGTCTTCCGCTGCCTCCCGGTCGAGTCACGGGAGTTCCAGGACGCGATCTGGTCGATGACCGCCGCCGAGCGCCACGGCTTCCGCGAACGGTTCCTCGCCGAACACGATGAGCTGCACTACCGCGAGAAGCCCGGCTGGCTTCGGTTCGGGTTCCCGCTCTCCTACAACTCCGACGCTCTCGAATCGCTCCTTGCACTCGCAGGTGTGGGCGAGGCCAGGCGGCCTGAGTACGAGCCAGCTATCGAGCTGGTGCTGAAGGCCGCGGACGCCGAAATGCGCTGGACGCTACGCACCACGTTGAACGGCAAGATGCTCGCCGACGTCGAAGAAAAGGCTCGCCCGAGCCGCTGGCTCACGTGGCGGGCACTGCGGGTGCTACAGGCATTTGGAGCTGCATAGCCCCGCTGATGCCCTCGGAGTCGGGTAGACTGAAGCAGGACCGGAACCGGAGTACTGCCACAGGGGCCTCGGGAGTCCGCCACAGACGGGAGTAGCATGAGTGCTTTCGCTCGTACGGTGCGATATGCAAACCCCTCGGCGCTGCATGCCGAGCGCATCGACATGCTCATGCTCAATGTCGGCCTTCGATGCGACCAGCGGTGCGCTCACTGTCATCAGTCAAGTTCTCCGGGGCGTTCCGAGGTCATGTCGCGCGATGTGATGCAGACGATCGTCGCGGTGGCAGGCGAGGTGCGTCCGCTCCTCGTGGATATCACCGGCGGAGCCCCGGAACTCAACCCCGATATCCGTTATCTGCTCCGGCTTCTACACGACGCGGGCCTTCCGGTCCGCCTGCGCACCAACCTCACCGCGTTGCTCACCCCGGAGGCCGCCGGGCTCATCGGTGTGCTTGCCGAGTACAGGGTAGCCCTCCTGGCTTCGCTTCCGGCGATGGACCCGGAAGAGCTTGCGACCCAGGGGAGAGGCCCGCTCGATCGGAGCCTCGAATCACTCCGGTCCCTGACCGACGCCGGTTACGGCAGCGACCCCCGGCTGCGTCTCGATATCGCCGTCAACCGGTCTGCAAGCGCGCTGGAAGAGACTCCGGCGGAGGTCGAATCGCGATTCCGTAAAGAACTGGCGGACCGACTCGGCATACGCTTCAACGACCTTCTGCTGATCACAAACGTGCCTGTCGGGCGCTTCCGCGATCACCTGCATGGCGACAGGCGACTCGACTCTTACCTTGAGGAGCTGCGCGAAGCATTCAACCCGGAAACGCTGTCGCACCTGGCCTGCCGGACATGCATCTCGGTCGCCTGGGACGGCACGCTGTGGGACTGTGACTTCAACCTCGGCCACGGGATTACCCTCTCGCACGGGCTGCCGTCGCACATCGCCGACTTCGACGTTTCCGTACTCGCGAACCGGCCCGTGCGCTTCGCCGAGCACTGCTTCGCATGCACCGCGATGGCGGGGTCCGGTTGACAGGGCAGTCTTCTGTGACCCGGTCGGGTCGCCCGTCACATTCCCGCCTCATCGTCATGACGCGCTTCCCGCAGCCCGGTCGCGTCAAGACGCGACTCGTTCCCGCACTCGGTGAGGCAGGAGCGGCAGAACTCCACGCCGAACTCGCACGCCGCTGCGTGCGCCGCATGCACGCAGGTGCGCTCTCCACAGGGCTCAGGCTCGAGGTTCACGCGACCGGAGCTCCGGCGCATCGGGTCCGGAAGTGGCTCGGGAGGAACGTGCACGTGCGTGGACAGGGCGAAGGCGACCTCGGAGAACGGTTGGCGGCTGCGGCCCGCGGCGCCTTTGCGGCCGGAGCACCTTCGGCGTTGATCGTCGGCTCGGACGCTCCCGGCCTGAGCGGCACACACGTCCGGGAGGCCCTTCGCGCGCTCGAACACAGCGATGTCGTGCTCGGCCCGGCCACCGACGGGGGGTATTACCTCGTGGCCATCGCAGCGGACTCGGCGGTTCGCGCTCTCCCTCCCCTGTTCGGTCCGCATGTCCCCTGGGGAAGCCACGAAGTCCTCGAGGTCACCAGTGCCGCCGCACACGCGGCGGGCCTGTCGGTGCATCTGCTCGAACCTCTCTCCGACATCGATCGTCCCGATGACCTGGTCATCTGGGAACATCTGAGCACCGAGGAGGAGCGGATCCGGCTGCAACCGCGACTTACCATCGTGATACCGGCACTCAACGAGGAAGCCGACATCGCGAAGGCGGTCGAAAGCGCATGGGGCGGTGGAGCCCACGAGGTCATCGTCGCGGACGGTGCAAGTGACGACCGGACCGCGCAGATTGCGGCGAGTGCGGGCGCCCGCGTCATCGATTCCGGGCGGGGGCGTGCCCGGCAGCTGAACGCCGGAGCTGCCGCGGCGAACGGCGACATCCTGCTGTTTCTGCACGCCGATACGGTCCTGCCCCCCGACACACTCCAGCAGGTCTGCCACGTGATGGCCCGGCCCGAAGTCGTGCTCGGCTCGTTCAGCTTCGCAGCAGGTGACCCGCGAAGAAGGCTGGACCTGCTCATCAGCACTATAGGTGCTTGGCGGCACCGGGTGTTCAGGCTCCCCTACGGCGACCAGGCACCGTTCGTGCGGACGAGCGACTTCGAGGATCTGGGCGGGTTTTCCGAGCAACCCGCGATGGAGGATTACGAATTCGCCGTGCGCTGCTCACGGCTCGGCAGACTCGAGACGTCACCCGCGATCGCACGAACCTCCGCGCGCGCGTGGCACGAGAGCGGTCTGCTCAGGACTACCTTCACGAACGCCGCGGTCATAGCAGGCTACCGGATGGGAGTCTCCGCCGAGCGGCTCGCGAGCTGGCGCGCGCGAATCGCGGTGCGGGACAGCACTTCTACGGATCGACCCCGAGCCAACGGGCGAGACCGTAACGGTCGGTCTGCCCGTCGCTGATGCGAGTGGCTCTCGCCACTGCGCCGTTCTGACGCGATACGAGTGCGTTATGAGCCTCGACCGCGGCATTGTACTCTTCAGCAAGGCGGTTGTACCGTGGAACGAGCGCGTTATAGCCGTCGATATCGCCTGCGGCGGCCAGACGTTCCATCCGCTCCCTGACCTCTTCCGCCTCGCGTGCCGATAGCTCGAGTTCACGTTCCGAGCCCGCGACGCGCTGGCCGAGCTCCTCGGCCTCGGCGACGGCCTCTTCGAACGCCCTCCGGATGGCGTCGGTCTGACGCCCCGCACCATACGCACGCGTGCCTTCACCGATACGGATCACCATCGGCTCGGATTCGAGCGTGATCTCACCGTCGTTCAGGCTGTCGGGCACCCACCCGAAAAGGATAGGCGTGGTCGTCTCCACGAGCGCGTAGCCACTGCGCCCGTACGTCGGTCCGTCCGAGCGGATACCGAGCGACACG
>SKKZ01000230.1 GCA_007123455.1 Coriobacteriia bacterium
CCGCGGCAGCGAGGGCATCCTCGCCCTGCGCCATCGAGAGCGTGTCGGCGAACTCGAGGGACAAGATATCCAAGACGATCGTCGCTATGTCGGGCGTCCCGGCCTGTGCCATCGACTCGGTACATCCGGTGCACGCACCGCCGTGGAGCCACACGGCCGGTTGGAGTCGAGCACCGGTATTCAGTGCGCGCGCGATCTCGGGTACGAAGGACTGTGACAGTCCCAGCAGTGCCGCGATCGAACCGCAATACTTGAGGAAATCGCGACGCGAAACGCCTCGTGCGGCGAGAAGATCATATATCGCGTCGTGGTCCTCATGCGCCATGCCATACACCTCCTTGTAGGAATCGAACCATTCTTCGCGTGGACGCCACGCCTCGTGGCCTCACGCCCGATCAGGTCCCTGCATCGTCACACGTGCAGCCAGGCAGAACCTCCTTCCGCGAACGGCATCCTTCTGGTCACGGCCGATATGGGGAGCGCGGCGCGCGCAGCTGTAAGACCGGCGCGGCTCCGGAATCCCCGAAAGGGACACTTTCACGTGCAGAGCGACTGACACTCGTCGGAGCGGTCAGGCTAAACGCTAGGTGAAAAAACGCACAACCGCAAGGTGCGAACACTCCGTCCGAGCCGGTGCGGGCGGTTCGAATCGCACTGCAATGCAAGGCGCCGACACCCCCTTTTGGTCGAGGCCGTGAATTCCAGGGCGTAGTACTTCGCGCGTTCCTTCAGGCAAGAATAACGAGAGTACACTTGGAAACTAGCACATTTTAGCGCTTCCCCATAAGACTCAGGCGCCCCAATGGGGAAAACTCAGAGTGAGGGGCAGACAGCGATCAAGTGACGGGAGTTCGCAATGGCTGACGACCGGAAGCACGAGGACCACCGCTCTTCACTCGGAGGGGCTCCGGACATGCCGCCGTCGGGCGAGGATGACGAGGGCTTTCGCGAGCGTTGTGACAGCGACCTTGAATCACTGTCGCCGCGTCAGACCGCGGATTGTGCAGGCGCCGACCTCGCCGAGTTGTACGAGAACGAGGAGGATGGCGGGTCCTGAGAACGAACCTAGTCGGTAGCCGCTGAGGTGCGGAAGCGCGGATGTTGGAGGGGGCGACCGGTGGCAGGCACTTCGCAGGGAATCGTGTTGGATGTCCGGGGATGCACTCCCGACATCCGCAGACCTCTTCTTTTCTGCGTCATCGATAAGCTACTCGAGCTCGATACTCCCGACAGCCTGCTCGTCGTGACAGATCATGAGCCTACCGGTATCGGATATCAGATCGATCTGCGCAAGGAAACGCGCGGCAAGTTCGAGTACTTCTACGACCAGCGCCTTGATGGTGCATGGGTCGCACTGATTCGACGCAAGCCTTTCTAGGAGGCGTTACCAGTCCTCCCCGAGAAGGGGGAGGATGCGTGCCAGTTCAACGAGGTCGCCACTGAAGTCGGACTCCACGGCAGGCTCGGGGCCCACGTAGTAGGTACGCATCCCGGTAGAGGCTGCGGGGAGGTCTAGAACCCGATCGTCGCCGACCATGAGGCACCGTTCGGGTGCCACCCCGATGAGCTCAGCCGTCTCCCTGTAATACTCCGGCAGTGGCTTGCAGGCGTGCATGGTTTCGTACGTCGTGACGGCGTGTAGCGGCAGATCGCCAAGGCCGGCCCAGGCTATTCGGTGCTCGACCGCCGAGAGCGGAAAGATCGGATTGGTGGCTATCGCGACTCTAAGATCGAGTTCCAGTGCCCTTTCGACGGCGTCTCTCGCTCCGGCTGCAGGGCCAAACCCGTCACCGAGTAAGGGGAACTCCTCAGCATAGAATCTCGTGAACACCTCGCTGTGCTCATCGAGGTCGATACCTGTGAGCGCAAGGAACTTCTCGTGGAAGATCTCTCTGTTCGTGCGTCCCGGGTGGGCGACCACCATTGCGTGCGTCGCGACATTCAGCGCTGCCAAAGCCCTGCTGACGCCGTCGGGTCCCGTGGTCAACGGCTCGAGGGCCCGTCCGAGTGCGGAGAAGTATCTCTCGAGGAAAGACTCGAGGTCGATATCGAGCAAGGTGCCATCGAGATCGAAGAGGATTCCCTGCAACGCGTCTCTCCTCAGGCGGGGATGTGGCATACGCGCGCATCGTATCACGTGGTCGTGGACGGGCAGAGCACTCAAGGTGACTGCGGGGTGCGCCGATATCCTGTGCATGAGACGTGTCGCTGCTGTCGACGACATCATGGGGAAGCTGCACTCGTTTCCTCTATTCACCCGGATGACGCCCTCGGAACTCGAGGTCGTCGCCGGTTCGCTGCGCGTGCGGCGCTGCCCCAAAGGTGCATTCATCGTTTCCCGGGGAGAGCCGGGAACCGCCCTTTACCTGCTTGTTTCGGGACGGGTGAAGCTGACGATCGCCTCTCCCGACGGCAAGGAGCTCGTGCTCGGTCATCTCGATGCACCGGCGCACTTCGGTGAGGCCAGTCTGGCAGAGAGGCAGCCGCATCCGGCCGACGTCGTTGCGATCACCGAGGTCGAGATGCTCATCTGGGACGTGCGCGATCTCAATGGTGCTTTGCGGACCCAGCCGGACCTTGCGGTGCCACTGGTAGCTGCACTCTCTCGTCGCCTGCGCGACACCATCGGCAGGCTGGAAGACCTGACGTTTCACGATGCCGGACAGCGGGTGAGCCGGGTACTGCTCAACATAGCAACAGCGCGTGAAGAGGCTACCGGGGTTCCTCTCATCAAAGGCTTCACTCACTACGACATCGCCACGCTTGCCGGGACTTCACGAGAGACCGCAAGCCGGGTCATATCAGCACTCGGAAGTGAAGGCGCACTCTCGGTTCACGGCAGGACGATACTCGTCGATCTTGAGAGAGTGCGAGACGCGATCAGTTCGTAGCGAGCCGGGTGCGCCATTCGTCCAACCTCAACAACTCACCGGATTCGATAGTTGGTTTCGCCACAGCCCGTATGGGGAGATATATGTCGCAACAGCCACCCGACCGACGGAGGAATGATGAAGGAGTTCACCCTCGAGGAGCTTTCGCAGAACAACGGCAAGGACGGCAAGCCTGCATACGTAGCGTTTAAGGGAACCGTCTACGACGTCACAGAGAGTGCGATGTGGGGTGACGGCGAGCACGAAGCGATGCACGACGCCGGTGCGGATCTGACCGAGGAACATGGAGATGCTCCCCACGATGAGTACATCGTGGACTTTCCAGAGGTCGGACGGCTCGTTTAGCCTGAGCGTCGCCGGAAGACGGCGACGCTTTCGACATGATAAGTCTGCGGGAAGAGGTCGTGAGCGGTCACGCTCTCGACCTCGTATCCTGCAACGGCCAGACATGCCGCATCGCGAGCCAGCGTTGCCGGGTCACAAGATACGTAGGCCACTCTGCGTGCTCCGGTGTCAGCGAGGGCCTCGAGCGTGCGAGGTTGGATGCCGGTGCGCGGGGGGTCGACCACCGCAAGATCGAACGTTCCCAGCGCGGGCAGTTCGCGTCCCGCATCGCCTCCGACCACGTCTGCTGAGACACCGGCATGCTCGAGGTTCCTTCGCAGGTCTGCGATCGCATGTCGGGAGCCTTCAACGGCGATCACCTCCCCGGCACGTGAGGCAAGCGGCACGGTGAAGGTGCCGGTACCGGCGTAGAGGTCCAGCACACGGTCTTCCTCTTGCGGCCGCACTGCGTCGAGCACGTGCGAGACCAGTGAATCGGCAGCGGCGGTGTTGACCTGGAAGAAGGATGGCGCCGAGATCGCCATTTTGTGACCGGCGAGGATCTCGGTCCAGTACCCGCGTCCGTGAAGCACTTCGACGCCGGCAACGGCACGTTCCTTGATCGGTCCCTTCACGAGCACGCGCACGACGCTGCTCGCACCGATCGCGTCGGCAAGGACCTTGGCAGCCATCTGTCGCGGGAAGGGTCCCGGCTTCGTCCAGAGCGCGGCCTCGACGTGCCCGGTACGGCGTGAGACGCGGATGCCTATCCTCTGCAAGCCGAGCGCTCCGTGTCGTCCCGACAGGTATCGCAGTGCACCCACGAGCGAACCGGGTGCCCCCTGCAGAGCAGGAGGCAGCAGGAGACAGCGATCGATAGGCACGAGTGACGACTCGCCCCTCCGGTTAAGCCCGATGCGTACCGTCCCGTCCACCTCCTCCGCGACGAACTCCACCTTGTTGCGGTAGCCGTACGCCGGAGACGATGCGACGGCGGGAGTCACATCGGCGGAGAGCTTGCCTATGCGGCGGAAGGCATCGGACACGATCCGGGTCTTCGCCGCGTGTTGCGCACGCTCGGACACATGCTGCCACTGGCACCCCCCGCACGTGCCGAAATACGGACATGGCGGCTCAACGCGCTCGGGGGAGGACTCGACGATCTCAGTGATGCGTGCCGCGACGCGGGTACCGTGGTCGGCGGTCAACTCTATCTCGACCAGATCCCCGGGGCAGCCTCCACGGACAAAGGCGACCCGGCCGTCGTCGAGACGTGCGACTGCATCGCCTCCGTGGGCGAGTGACTCGATCGTGACACGCACAGAGCGGTCCTTCCGGCAGGCGACTCACACATGGTAGCGCAGTGTACGGGTGATGCGTGCGGGAGTAGGACTGAAGCATCCACCCACTCATGCCGATATTCGAAGGAGTGATGGTAGAGGTAGCCGTGAATGGATTGCGCGGCTCCGAGGAGGAGGTCTCGAGGGATGGCAGCCAAGAAGGCGCTCATAGTCCATGACGACGCAGCGCTGGTCGAGCAGGTGCGGGCTTCACTGTCCGCCAGCGCAGCCGACATGGAGGTCGTCAGCGCGATCTCCGGCCCACGGGCCCTCGGTATCATTTCGACGCAGCGTCCCGACGTCATAGTCGTCGATGCCGAGCTCGTGGGAATGGACGGATATGCTTTGACCCAGCAGCTCAAGGAGGACCCGCAGACCGCCCACGTGCCGGTGGTCATCGTGAGCCTCAACCCGACCGAGGCCTCTGCCGTGAAGGCGAGACAGTGCGGTGCCGCCGCGCATCTCCCGGCCCGCGGTCCTGTAGAAGCAATCGCGGCCAAAGTGGTTTCACTCCTGGGAGGGAATGCCTCTGCGCGCACGCAACCGGCACCCGTTGCGGTGGGAGTAGGGGCACGGGAGACTGCCCAGGGAGGAGCCCCCTCCGTATCGACGCAAGCCGGCGTGCCTCAACCAGCGTCACAGGCGCCGCCACAAGCTGTGGCGGAACCGGCGTCCCTGCTGAGACCAGCCGTCGCAACCGAGGGCGGAGCCGGCGCGTACAGTGTTCCTGAGGTAGTCGTGACTCGTGAGTCCCCGGCGGAGTCAGAGACGCCGCACATCGATGACCTACTACGCATCATGATCGATCGTGGCGGATCCGACCTGCATCTGACGGTCGGCAGTCCTCCGGGCCTCCGCTTGCGCGGTGAGCTTGTTCCGGTCGAGAACGCCAAGCCGCTGCAGCCGCGCGATGCGATGGAGATGATTCTGAGCCTGCTTTCCGAGGAGCAGCGGCGCCGGTTCGAGACCGAACTCGAGCTCGATTTCGCGTACAGCATCCCCGGCGTCTCACGATTCCGTGCGAACGTGTTCCAGCAGCGCAACTCCATGGGTGCGGTATTCCGTGTGATCCCCATCGCGATTCCGACCCTGGAAGACCTCGGTCTGCCTAAAGTCTGCCGCTATCTCGCCGACCGCCCGCGCGGCCTGGTGCTCGTCACGGGTCCCACGGGATCGGGCAAGTCCACCACGCTCGCCGCGATGATCGATCACATCAACGAGACCCGCCCGCTGCACATAGTCACCCTCGAAGACCCGATCGAGTTCATGCATCGCAACAAGAAGGCGTACGTCAACCAGCGCGAGGTGGGAGAGGATACCCACTCGTTCGCCTCGGCGCTCAAACGCGTCTTGCGCCAGGATCCCGACGTCATCCTTGTCGGTGAGATGCGTGACCTCGAGACTATCTCGGCAGCCATCACCGCGGCCGAGACCGGTCATCTCGTTCTTGCAACGCTCCATACCACCGGGGGACCGGCCACGGTAGACCGCATCATCGACGTCTTCCCGCCGCACCAGCAGCAGCAGGTCCGGATGCAGCTTTCCGGGACTCTTGAAGGTGTCCTTTCGCAGGTTCTCTTGCGATCGACCGACGGGAGAAGCCGGGTGATGGCGATGGAGATAATGCTCGGGATTCCGGCGATCTCAAACCTGATACGCGAGGGCAAGACACACCAGATGCCCACGATCATTCAGAGCGGTGCTTCACTCGGTATGCAGACACTCGATCAGCACCTCAAGACCCTGCTTCAGTCCGGCAAGGTCACGTTCGAGGAAGCCATCAGCAAAGCCCAGAGCCCGCGCGAGCTCGCGCAGATGGTCGGGCGCAAGATCTGAGAAGGGTACATACACCACGACGGGCAACCGATGCTGAAGGGCGTGGTGTATGGATACCGTTCGCGTGCGCTGGAGCGGGAATCGACAGTTCGTGGGGTGGGACGAGGCCGGACACGGTCTCGTTATGGATGCTCGTGCCCACTACAAGGGAGAGGGTACCGGGGCTCGCCCTGTCGAGTTAGTGCTCTACGGGATTGCCGGGTGCACCGCGATGGACGTCATCTCCATCCTGCAGAAGAAACGGCAGGACGTGCGTGGGGTGGAGATCGTCGTCGAAGGTGACCAGCGCACGGATGAGTACCCTAAGATCTACACCGAGATACGCCTGCACTACGTCGTCACCGGGTTCGGTGTAGGTGAGGAGGCGGTGCGCCGCTCGATCGAGCTCTCCGACGAGAAGTACTGTGCCGTGGGTGGTATGCTCGGCCCCCAGGTTCGGATCGTGACCTCGTTCGAAGTGCGTGAGGCGGATCCACCCGCATCCCCGTCCTGATAGGAAGCCCGTCGATGTCCGATGCGGTGTTGCTCCCCGTCTACAACGAAGAAGCGACCGTCGACGCGGTCCTCGACGCGGTACGGCGATACTTCCAGGGAGATATCCTCGTAGTCGATGACGGGTCGACCGATGCCACCGTCGGCGCTCTCGCCGAGCGTCGGGATGTCACGGTCATCACCCATCCGTTCAACATGGGTTACGGTCGGGCGCTTGCGGAGGGCTTCTCCGTGGCCCGTGCGCGCGGCTGTGAACGCGTCGTCACGATGGATTGTGACGGCCAGCATGAGCCTGCGCACATCCCGCAGTTCCTCGCCGTGCTCGACGAGGGTTGGGACATCGTCTCCGGGAGTCGCTATCTGCCCGCGAGCAAAGAACTCGGTATCGTTGTTCCGGGTGATCGCCAGCGGGTGAATCAGCGGGTGACCGAGGAGATCAATCGTGTGACCGGGTGGAGGCTTACCGATGCCTTCTGCGGGTTCAAGGCGTACCGGCTGAACGCCCTCGAAGGAATCGAGCTCAACGAACCGGGCTACGGCATGCCCGTTGAGATGTGGGCCAAGGTGTACAGGGCCGGCCTGCTGGTGAGGGAGCTCGCCGTCGAGCGTATCTACTGTGATCACAACCGGTCTTTCGGGGATGCTCTGGACGATCCGGAGCATCGTTTCGGCTACTACATGCGCGTCTGGGGACGGGCCCTTGGCGCCGGAGGGGAGGGAAGGCGCCCGTGACGGATGTCGTATGTGTCGGGGCTCACCCCGACGACGTTGAGATCGGCATGGGCGGGACGATCGCCGGCATGGTACGCCAGGGCCTGTCGGTGGCGATCGTCGACCTGACCGACGGTGAGCCCACGCCTGCTGGAACGCCCGAGACACGGCTCGCCGAGGCCGCCGCCGCAGCGGAGCGGCTAGGAGTGAGCGAAAGGCGGACCCTCGCACTGCCGAATCGCCGGCTGTTCGACACTGTGGAGGCACGGACCGCCCTCGCAGAGGTCTTCCGGGAGCTCAGGCCTCGTGTGCTGTTCGGGCCCTATCCGGTTGATGCCCACCCCGATCACGTAGCGGCTTCAGCAATCGTTCAGGCTGCGCGCTTTTGGGCGAAGTTCACGAAGACGGAGATGGCGGGGAAGCCCCACTATCCTGCACGTCTCTACCGGTACATGGCTGTACACCTCAGGCTTCTCCGGGAGCCGTCCTTTGTCGTCGACGTGAGCGATGAACTGCCGGCCAAACTCGAGAGCCTCGCGCTATACCACTCGCAGTTCTCGGCCAACCCGGCGAACACGGAACTGCTCGGGAGCATCGAGGCGGTTGCACATATGTGGGGTGCGACTATCGGGACCGCTGCGGGCGAACCGTTCTTCTCAGAAGAACCCGTGGGTATCCGATCTCTCGACGCCCTCATCTAGGAGTGTGTCGGTGATGCGCACACGCGCAGACATGCCCACTGGTCACGGGGAGCTCGTTACACGCCCGCCACTTTCCGAGTGGGCGGAGCTTGCGCATTCGAACGCGCTGGCAACTGCCGCGTGGCACTTCGAAGTCGGCGGACGCCCCATCGGGGAGCTGCGCGAATCGGCTCGCAAGATCCTTCTGGAGACGGCCGCGGGAATCACCGCGGATATGGGAATCGATGCGGCCCCGCTCCCTCGGAATCCCGGTCCCGTCGTGGTGACGGGCCACCAACCGGATCTCTACCACTCCGGCATCTGGATCAAGGATTTTCTTTTGCAGCACATCACGCGAGAGACCGGCGGGACCGGTGTCGATGTCGTCGTCGACACCGACTCGTTCGACTGGGTGGGACTCAAGGCGCCGTGTCTCGACCCTGAGATCAAGCGATGCCGTCAGTACCTCGCCGTCG
>SKKZ01000121.1 GCA_007123455.1 Coriobacteriia bacterium
ACGCCCTGCGACTGCTGGAGGATCTTGCCCTCCGTCTGCAGGGAAGGCGCCACCATGACCTCGGCCTTCTGGAACGCTTTGAGGTTCTCGTACCCGGTCGTCGCCATCGAGGTGCGAAGCCCGCCCAGCAGGTTGAGCGTTCCGTCGTTCTCGTGAGCAGGGCCGAGGAGGATATCCTCGAGCGGGCCCTTCGCGCCCGCACGGACACGGGTGCCACGCGGAAGCTCGGGATGGAAGGTCGCCATGCCCCAGTGGTAACCGCGCCCGGGGGCTTCTGTCGCGGCAGCGAGCGGCGAGCCGACCATGATCGCATCGGCTCCTACCGCGATAGCCTTTGCCAGATCGCCGCCGGTGCGCATGCCTCCGTCGGCGATGACATGGGCATAGTAGCCGGTCTCGTCGAGATGGCGCATGCGCGCGGCCGCCGCATCCGCGATAGCAGTACATTGCGGAACGCCGATACCGAGGACCCGGCGTGACGTGCACGCGTGTCCCGGGCCGACACCCACGAGGACGCCCACTGCGCCGGCACGCATCAGGTGCAGCGCGCCCTGGTACGAGCAGCACCCGCCGATGATGCACGGGATGTCCAACTCTTGCACGAAGGTGTTGAGATCGAGCGGCTCGTCAAAGGACGACTTGTGCTCGGCCGAGACGACCGTGCCCTGGATGACGAGGATGTCCAGCCCGCCTTCGAGCGCCGCGCCGATGTAGCGCTCGACGTTCTGGGGGGTGAGGCTTGCTGCGGCGAGAACGCCACCTTCCTTGATCTGGCGCACCCGCTCGGTGATGAGTTCGGGCTTGACGGGCTCCCGGTAGATCTCCTGCATCTTGCGAGTCGCCTCTTCCTTGGAGAAGGAAGCGATCGCGTCAAGCTGGGGCGCGGGATCCTCGTAGCGGGTCTGGATGCCCTCGAGGTTGAGGACCGCCAGTCCGCCGAGCTTACCCATGGTGATAGCGAACCCCGGATCGACGACACCGTCCATCGCAGAGGCCAGGACCGGAAGCGGGAAAGAGTACTCTCTGTCGCGGAAGGTGAACGTCCAGGTGATGTCCACATCACGGGGATCCCGGGTGCGCCGGGAAGGCACGATTGCAATGTCGTCGAATCCGTACGCCCTGCGTGCAGTCTTGCCCCGTCCGATCTCGATCTCCATGTCTTCCGCCGCCTCCTCGTATACGCCGCCTCGTGAACCGCAGTCCACCTTGTTCGATATGAGTAAGACCAAGCACGGCGCGCCCGAGTCACGCGAGCGAGCGCATGGCCTGGTCTGATATGGGCTGTGTCCTGGCTCGCGGCGGACATCCGCCGCGCTCGTTCCTTCGTATTCTAGGCGTTCTGTCCCACCCCGTGAACCGGCTACGCTACAATAGCGAAAGAGTTTCTCGTCAGGTCGAGTTCTCTTGACGCCTCGAAGAGATATTGGGCTCCCGGATGCAGCACACAACACACCACGCGGGCCTTTTCGTGCGCACGCTCTGCTCCCTCGCTGTGGCAGCGATTTTCCTTGTCCTCACTCCTGCTGCCGCTTCTGCGGGACGGGTGTTCATCGATCCGGGCCACGGAGGAACGTTTCCAGGAGCGGTCTATTCCGGAGTCACAGAGGCCGAAATCAACCTCGCCATCTCACTTGAACTCGACCGCATCCTGCGCGCGGGGGGGCACTCCACCAGGATGAGTCGCCGGACCGACGTGAATGTCACGCGGAGCGATACGCCTACCTGGAGCGAATCGAACGGCATCTTCCGGTTCGCCGCCAACGGCACCTACAACGTCTACGATGACCTCCAGGCACGCTGCGACCTGGCGAATATCTGGGGCGCCGACATCTTCGTCTCGATCCATGCTAACGCTGCTTCAAGCTCCTCCGCCAACGGCGCAGAGACCTACTGGCGCAATACCAGTACCACCGATAGGATCCTCTCTGAGCGTCTGGCCCGCTACGTGCAGCGAGAGTACGTGCGTGAAACCGGTCTGTCGGACCGTGGGGTCAAGACAGCGAACTTCTACGTGCTTCGCTGGTCCAACATGCCTGCGATACTCATCGAAACCGGTTTCATGAGCAACAGCTCGGACCTGAGCAAGCTGACAAGTCCTGCCTTCCAGCGCAAAGCCGCACGCGGCATTGCGCGGGGTATCGACCGCTTCTTCGCCGAGAACCCGTTCCCGGCGATCTATCCGCGCATCTCAGGTAGTGACCGTTACGGAACGGCTGCTGCCATCGCCGACGCGGGCTGGTCGTCAAGCAGCTGGACCGCGATACTCGCATCCGGTACATCGTGGCCGGACGCCCTGACCGGTACACCTCTCTCGCGCCCGATGAACGCCCCTGTCTTGCTCACGGAGAAGGAGCGGGTGCCTCCTGCAACTCGAAACCGTCTTGCCGCACAGGCACCCTCGCGCATCGTCGTGCTCGGAGGAGTCGAATCCATCACTGAGACGGCGGTGGCCGCAGCGGTCGCGGCCACCGGACGCGATCCTGAGTCGGTGACGATCGATCGGATCTACGGGGAGGACCGCTTCGAGACCGCCGAGGCCATCGCACGCCGAGTCAAGGTGCCGAGTAACGGCCGCGTCATCATCGCCTCGGGCCGCTCTTACGCCGACGCTCTTTCGGTTGCATCCTTCGCGGGCGCCGGGCGTATCCCGATCCTGCTCGTCGAGCCGCAAAGTGTGCCCGAGGCGACCCGACGCTTCATCGCCGACAACGCATCGCTCATCAAGGAGTTCGAGATCGTCGGTGGTGAGCTCGCGGTCGGTCGATCCGTGGCCAACGAACTCGGGAGGACCGCTCGTGTGATTCGCACAGCAGGACCGAATCGTTTCGAGACAAACATCGCCGTCATCAACCGATACCGTCCGACCGGCTCCCTCGATCCCATGATTGCGACAGGTCGCTCGTATCCCGACGCTCTGACGGCGAGCGCACTCGCCTCGCGCACAAGCCGACCGGTCATACTTGTGGATGGCTCGCGTCATCTGCCTGCAAAGACGAGGGAGTTCCTCGTCAACAACTCATCGCGTACGGCTGACCCCACGATGATCGGCGGATTCGCGGCGCTCTCTCCTCAGATGGAGTGGATGATCCAGAAGGGATTCGGGCGCTAGGTCCTACACGTTGAACCGTAAGTGGACGACATCGCCGCCGCGCACGACGTACTCCTTGCCTTCGACCCCGAGCTTGCCCGCCGCCCGCCTCGGGTGCCTCACGAATGAGCACGTCCAGCCCCGGCTCCTCCAGCCCGTGCGCATCGAGATACTCTCGTGATTCCACGGAATCGAGTTCGGCCAGATCCACTTCGACCCTCGCACAGTTCTTGATCTTTGCCACGCCGTCGATGGGCAAGCCGACGACACCGATGCAAAGGGCACTGATGACTCCTCAAATGGGTACTGTTAGCCTTGGAGGCTCAAACACCGTACGTACTGTACTCGACGCACCATACCCTCGCCACCCGCAAGGAGGCACCATTGCGAATCGGCATGTTCGCCGACATGTACAAGCCCCATCTGAGCGGCGTGACCAACTACATCTCGCTGTACAAGAAGCGCTTCGAGGAGCTCGGACACGACGTGTGGGTCTTCACCTTCGGCCACACGGACTATGAGGACGACGAGCCGCGGGTCGTCCGCTCCCCGGCGATCCCGTGGGGAGACACCGGCTGGCAGATGGGTCTCGTGCTGTCGTCGGAAGCCAGGAGTGTCATGCCCACACTCGACGTCGCCCACGTCCATCATCCGTTCGTGTCCGGCCGAGTCGCTCTCGAGTACTGCAGACCGGCGTCGATCCCGATCGTCTTCACGAACCACACGCGCTACGACCTGTACTCGGACACGTATGCGTGGTTCATGCCGCAGACCATGCGCTATACGTACATCAGGCGATACCTGAAGGAGTTTGCCAACGACATAGACCTGGTGATCGCCCCTTCACCGGGGATCAAGCTGTGGCTTTCGGAGTTCGGCGTGACTGACGACAGCGTCCTCTTGTCGAACTGTGTCGACACGGAGCCGTTTCGCAATCCTGTGAGTCCACGCTCTCGTGAGGAGTACGGCTTCCCCGCCGACTCAGTGATCTTCTGCTACCTCGGCAGGGTGAGCGCTGAGAAGAACATGGGGCTGCTTACCAGCGCATTCATCAAGGCCGCAGGAGAGGTGCCGAACGTGTGCCTGCTCGTGCTCGGAGATGGTCCTGCCCTGTCCGAGACGCAGAAGCGGATCACTGATGCCGGACTCGGCGACCGGGCACACTTCGCCGGACTCACGCCCTACTCGGAGGTCCCGGACCACCTCGCCGCCGCAGACGTATTCGCCACCGCATCGATATCCGAGGTGCACCCGCTCGTGGTGATGGAGGCTTTCGCCGCCGGCCTGCCGGCCATCGGTATCACCTCGCCGGGAGTGGGCGACATCGTGGAGGACGGCGTGAACGGCTTTTTGACCGCCGAGGACCCGGATGCATTCGCCGCTCGCATGGTGGAAATCGCTACGGACGCTGGCCTTCGGACCCGTTTGGCAGCAGCAGCCAGCTCGGCTGCTGCCGGCTACGACGTGCGTATCATGGCGGACGAACTTCTCGGCCACTATGAACGGCTTATCGCCAGTCGGCCCGGCCGTGCGGTCGTGGAGTAGCCGGAGAGCCGGCCCGACGTCGGGTTCTACTCCCGGTCCATCTTCTCCACCGTCGTCGTGGACGAGTAGCCCACGCTCCTGATAAGCGAGGTCGCCCCCCACGCGGCGACCGCGTACACGATGATGGCGAGCAGCGTGTTCAGATCGAAGACGGAGCCGATGCGCGTCTCGGTCACGCCGAACACGGCCTCGAACGGTGCCATGAAGGGCGCTGACAGCGTGTAGATGAAATCGACGAATGCCGCATCCGGGTTGGCGCCGAAAAGAAGGAGGCCGAACCGGAATGCGAGCACAACCTCGATGGCTCCGGCGACCCAGGAGATGATCCCGGTGATCACCCTGTTACCCGAGGAACGCGTCTTGCGAACGACGACCTCTTGCTGGTTCGAGCGTTCGGTCTCGGCCATTGGGCTCTCCCTTCAGAGCAACACGGTTCGACGACACTGTACGACCTGTACCCTACCCGTCTTCGAGCAGGGCTGCACAAAGAGGATAACAGGGACCCCGGGCTTCGGCCGCCCGGGGTCCCGTCTTAGTGCGATGACGGATCGAAGGGCTACATCATGCCGCCCATGCCGGCCATGCCGGCCATGGCGGCTGCGGCGGCACCGTCGTCCTTCTGCGGGATGTCGTTGATGGTGGTCTCGGTGATGAGAATGAGAGCGGAGATCGACGCGGCGTTCTGCAGCGCGAAACGCACGACCTTGACCGGGTCGATGACGCCCATGCCCATCAGGTCGCCGTACTCGCCGGTCGCACCGTTGAGGCCGAAGCCCTTGGTGTCCTCGTGACGGACCTTCTCCACGACGACCGATCCTTCGAAGCCGGCGTTGGACGCGATGGTCTTCAGCGGCTCGTCGAGCGCTTTGCGGATGATCTTGACGCCGATCATCTCCTCCTCGTCCAGCTCGAGCGAGTCGAGTGCGGCCGAGGCGTCCACTAGTGCCACGCCACCGCCGGCGACGATACCCTCTTCGACCGCAGCGCGCGTGGCCTGCAGCGCGTCTTCGATGCGGTGCTTCTTCTCCTTGAGCTCGACCTCGGTGGCAGCGCCGACCTTGATGACGGCCACACCGCCGGAGAGCTTGGCCAGGCGCTCCTGGAGCTTCTCACGGTCGAAATCGGAGTCGGAGTTGTCGATCTCGGACTTGATCTGGTTGATGCGCGCCTTGATGTCTTCCTCGGATCCGGCACCATCGATGATGGTGGTGTCTTCCTTGGTGACCTTGACGGTCTTCGCCCGGCCGAGCATGTCGAGCGTGGCGCTCTCCAGCTTCATGCCGAGCTCCTCGGAGACGACCTTGCCACCGGTGACGATCGCGATGTCCTCGAGCATGCGCTTGCGGCGGTCACCGAAGCCCGGGGCCTTGACGGCCACGGCGGTGAAGGTGCCGCGCAACTTGTTGACGACCAGCGTCGCAAGAGCCTCGCCCTCGAGGTCCTCGGCGATGATGAGCAGCTGCTTGCCGGCTTGCATGACCTTCTCGAGAACCGGGAGCAGGTCCTGGATCGAACCGATCTTCTGGTTCGCGATGAGGATGAGCGGATCGTTGAGCACGGCCTCCATGCGGTCGGAGTCCGTGATCATGTAGGGCGAGATGTAGCCCTTGTCGAACTGCATGCCCTCGACGGTGTCGATGTCGATGCCGAAGGTCTGGGACTCCTCGACGGTGATGACGCCGTCCTTGCCCACTACCTCCATTGCCTCGGCGATCTTGTCGCCAATGACATCATCGGCGGCGGAGATGGCGCCGACATGGGCGATCTCCTCCTTGTCCTCGATGTCCTTCGCGTTGGCCTTGATGGCCTCGACAACAGAGTCGACGGACTTCTCGATGCCGCGCTTGATCGCAAGCGGGTTGGCACCGGCGGCCACGTTGCGCAGGCCCTCGCGCACGATGACCTGGGCGAGCAGGGTAGCGGTGGTGGTACCGTCACCGGCCACGTCGTTGGTCTTGGTCGCGACCTCCTTGACCAGCTGGGCACCCATGTTCTCCAGGGCGTCCTCCAGCTCGATCTCCTTGGCGATGGTCACGCCGTCGTTGGTGATGGTCGGCGCGCCGAACTTCTTCTCGAGCACGACGTAGCGGCCTTTGGGGCCGAGGGTGACCTTGACCGCATCCGCCAGCTTGTTGACGCCGGACTCGAGGCCGCGGCGGGCCTCCTCGTCAAAACGTATCTCTTTAGCCATCTAAGCTATCTCCTCCTTCACGGGATTCCTCGGGATAACGACTGTCCTAGACGACGACCGCGATGATGTCGCGCTCGGCGTCGAGGATCTTGTACTCGACTCCGTCGATCTTGACCTCGGACCCACCGTACTTGCTGTAGATGACCGTGTCGCCGACGCTGACGTCGATCGCGATGCGGGTACCGTCGTCCTTGAGCTTGCCATCGCCCACGGCCACGACCTCTCCGCGCTGCGGCTTCTCCTTGGCGGTATCCGGTATGAACAGACCACTCTTGGTCTGTTCCTCGGCCTCCGCCGGCTTGACGATCACGCGATCGCCCAACGGCTTGAGATTCATCTGCTGCCCTCCCATGTCGTTCGAACCGTCCTTACAGATACCTTGTCTGGTCCGGGCTCGTGATTCCGGCCCGATGCGTGCTCGTGGTGCGAATAGGTATCTACCCGTTCGCAGCCGAAGGTCACGCCTGCTAGCACTCTTTCTTACTGAGTGCCAGCCGCTCTGGATTCTAACGCTCCCTGCCCGAGCGTTCAACCCCGCTAATCAGGTATTTTCCGGAGGGGGTTGAGCGTACTCCACTCAGATTCCCGGCGCGTACACGGCGCTACGAATCGACCGTTCTCAGCCGAGACGCAGATCGGCTACAGCCTCCGCATCGAGTCCGAGCAGGTCACCGCGGCGCAGCCGCCACGTCCCGGCTGCCGCTATCATCGCGGCGTTGTCCGTGCACAGTGTGATTGCCGGGACCGTGAGTTCGATTCCCCGCTCTCCGAGTGCCGAGCGCAGAGACTCGCGCAACACCGGGTTGGCAGCGACACCACCCGCAAGGCACACGGTCTTGACGGCATACTCCTCGGCGGCACGTACGGTCTTGGCCACCTGAACATCCACGACAGCGGCCTGGAACGACGCCGCCAGGTCGGGCACGTCGATCTCGCGGCCGGCCTCACGCTCGTGGCGGATATGATTGACGACTGCGGTCTTGAGACCGGAGAGCGAAAAACGGTAGTCTCCCGAACGCATCATCGCACGCGGGAACGGGATGGCCGCAGGATCCCCCTCGGCAGCGAGTCGCGAGAGTATCGGGCCACCGGGGTATCCTAGTCCGAGCACCTTGGCGACCTTGTCGAAAGCCTCTCCCGCCGCGTCGTCGAGCGTCTCTCCCAGTGTCTCGTAGACGCCCCACTCGGGCACGTGAACGAGCGAGGTGTGACCTCCCGAAACAACGAGGGCGATGAGCGGCGGTTCGATTCCCGGGTCGGCAAGCTGGTTGGCGAAGATATGCCCTTCGAGGTGATTGACGCCTACGAGCGGAAGACCCGTCGCGAACGCGAGGCCCTTCGCATAGGCGAGGCCCACCACGAGCGCTCCGATCAGCCCGGGGCCATGGGTCACCGCGACAGCGTCCACGTGGCCGAGAGTGAGTCCGGCACGTTCGAGCGCTTCGTCGACGACCCCGACGATCGCCTCGGTGTGCTTGCGCGAGGCGATCTCGGGCACCACTCCTCCGAAGCGGGCGTGGAAATCGACCTGGCTCGCGACGACACTCGAGAGCACGTCGGTGCCGCCGCGCATCACCGCAGCAGCGGTCTCGTCGCACGAGGTCTCGATAGCCAGCACGACCTCGCTTCCGGCCGGCGGCAGGCCACGCGCAGCTTGCGGCAGGTCAACCCACATGATCAGTGCGTGCTCCCCATTACGGTAGTAGCCCGGGCGCACACCCTCGATCGCGAGACCGGCGACCCGGTAGAAGCCGAGGGCGGCATCGTTGTCGTCCCTGACCTCCAGCGTCAGCCGGCGCGCACCGGCGCGCGACGCACGGGCCGCGAGGTCCTCGTAGAGCATCGTCCCGATTCCGCTCCGGCGCTCGGACTCCGCGACCGCGAGATTCATGAGATGCGCCTC
>SKKZ01000200.1 GCA_007123455.1 Coriobacteriia bacterium
GCCAGCCCGCCGTGGAGATGATCGTCGCCGCGCTCAAAGAGAGCCCGTACGACACCGGTCTCGATCTCGACCTGCTCTTCGAGATCGCCGAGTACTGGGAGGAGGTCCGCGAGCGCAAGAAGCTCAAGCGCGGCGTCACCTCCCTTATGCATATGGAGGTATTCAGCCACCAGGTACCCGGCGGAATGCTCTCGAACCTCGTCAGCCAGCTTGAGCTGCAAAATGCGAGCGAGCGCCTTCCCGACGTGCTCAAGGAGATTCCGAAGGTGCGCGCGGAGGTCGGCTTCCCGCCGCTGGTCACGCCGCTCTCGCAGATCGTAGGCACCCAGGCGGTCATCAACGTGCTCACGGGTAAGCGCTGGGCGGTTGTGCCCCAGGAGATGAAGGACTACATCCGCGGGTTCTACGGCAAGGCGCCCGGTCCGATGGATGAGGATATCGTCGCGAAGGTGCTCGTTAAGGAGGAGCCGCTGCCGCCCGATGTGCGTCCGGGCTCTCTTGTCACGACCACGTACGATGAGGTGGCTGCGGAGATCGGAGACCTTGCGCACAGCGAAGAGGACGTGCTGATGTACGCGCTCTTCCCGAACGAGGCCCGCACCTATCTCACGTTGCATCAGGAGGGCGCCGAGAGTGCGGTCTTTATGATGGGCGAGGAGGTCGATACCGTCAGGGAGGAAGATTCCGTGGATGTGAACCAGATACGAGAGCTCATCAAGATCGTCGAGATGAGTGACGTGAACGAGGTCGTGGTCGAAGAGGGCGGAGCCAAGGTCGTCGTGCGCAGGGGCGTATCCACCGCTCAGGTCGAGGCCGCGGCTCCTGCAGCCGCACCGTCGAGCGCGAGCGCGCGGGAAGGCTCGGAGGCTCCTCCGGCCGATGTCGCCGTCCGGGATAGCGCGGAGCGTCCGGGGACGTGGAAGAGCGTCATCGCTCCCATGGTCGGCACCTTCTACCGGGCTCCCTCGCCGGGCGCCGAGCCGTTCGTCAACGTCGGGGACTCGGTCGAAGAGGGCCAGGGCCTTTGTATCCTGGAGGCAATGAAACTCATGAACGAGATCACCGCCGAGGAACCGGGCATCATCAGAGAGGTCGCGTTAGGCGATGCCGAGCCCGTCGAGTACGGTACCGTGCTCTTCTTCTACGAGCCACTCGGGTAGGCAGATGTTCAAGAAGATCCTTATCGCGAACCGTGCCGAGATCGCGTTGCGCATCATCCGCGCGTGCAAGGAGATGGGCATTGCGACCGTCGCCGTCTATTCGGAAGCCGATCGCGACTGTCTTCACGCCCGCATGGCCGACGAGGCGGTGTGCATAGGCCCGCCGTCCAGTGCGCAGAGCTACCTCAGCATGCCCAACCTCATCTCCGCCGCCCTGACGACCGGCGCGGAGGCGGTACATCCCGGATACGGGTTCCTCGCCGAGAACGCGCGGTTCGCGCGTGCGGTGGCGGACTCAGGTCTTGTCTTTGTAGGGCCTTCGCCCGAGGCGATCGAACGCATGGGCGATAAGGCGGTCGCGCGCAAGACGATGATGGACGCGGGCGTCCCGTGTGTTCCGGGATCGGAGGGCGGGGTCGATACCGTCGACGAAGCGATGGCCTTCGCCGGTGAGGTGGGCTTCCCGGTCCTCATCAAGGCTGCGGCCGGTGGAGGCGGCAAGGGCATGAGGGTCGCTGCCGACGCCTCGGCGTTGCCCGGCCAGTTCGTGGCCGCGCGTAACGAGGCTGCGGCCTCATTCGGCAACGATACGGTCTATATCGAGCGCTATCTGCAGCGTCCCCGTCACATCGAGATCCAAGTGCTGGCCGATACGCACGGAAACGCCATCCACCTCTTCGAGCGTGACTGCTCGATTCAGCGGCGCCACCAGAAGCTCATCGAAGAGGCGCCGAGCCCTGCGCTCACACCCGAGATCCGTGCGGCCATGGGTGAGGCCGCGCTGCTCGCCGTGCGCGCGGTCGACTACGTGAACGCCGGCACGGTGGAGTTCCTGCTCGATGCCGACGGCTCGTTCTACTTCATGGAGATGAACACCCGCGTTCAGGTAGAGCATCCGGTCACCGAAGAGATCACCGGCGTCGACATCGTCAAAGAACAGATTCGCATCGCGGCCGGCGAGCCGATGAAGCATGCGAATCAGGACACCGTGGAGCTGCGCGGTCACGCGATCGAGTTCCGTATCAATGCCGAGGACCCCGAGCACGACTTCCGGCCGCATCCCGGTCAGGTCACCGTGTACAACCCTCCCGGCGGGCTCGGTGTGCGTGTGGACAGCCACCTGTACTCGGGCTATCGGGTCCCGCCATACTACGATTCCTTGCTCGGCAAGCTGATCGTATGGGGAGAGACCCGCGCCGAGGCGGTGGCGCGCGCCCGTCGTGCTCTCGATGAGTTCATCATCGTCGGCATTCCCACGACCGTCCCGTTCCACCAGGCGGTGGTCGAGACGGAAGCCTTCTCTTCCGGAGACGTCTATACTGACTTCGTCGACACGCATATGACTGCGACGCCCGGCGGGGCCGGAGACGAGGTGTGAGATGAGCGAAGAGATCAAGCTGGAAGGCATGAAGATCGCCCCCGGAGTCCTCGACACGATCGTCACTATGGCGGTCAAGAACGTGGACGGTGTGGTGTATTCGTCATCCGGCCAGGGTTTCGGCGGGCTCGTCAACCGCGCATCCGGCAAGGCGGTAGAGTTCTGTGTGAACGATCAGGGCGAGGTGGCGGTCTGTGTCCATCTGGCGGCGGTGTACGGCACCCCGCTCAGGGATATCGGAAAGAAGGTCCAGTCCGAGGTCACGGACGCTATCCGGAGCCAGGTCGGCGTCAAGGTCGCCTCGGTCGACGTTTTCATCGATGACATCGAGTTCCCCGCGTGAGTCCAGACGGTCGAGCGACGTTTCCGGCGGACAGGATGCAAGAGCGCAGCAGAGCGCGACTCCAGGCGCTCCAGATTCTCTACCAGGGCGACATCACCGGAACCTCTCCGATGTCGATACTCGCTACAGGCTCGTACAACGCCGAGGACGGCGAGCCGTCGGAGTTCTGCCGCTCTCTTGTGGAGGGCACCGAGGAGCACGCTGCTGAGATCGACGAGACCATCGGCCGCACGTCCAAGCACTGGACCGTATCGCGCATGCCGGTGGTCGATCGCAACATCCTGCGCCTGGCGACCTATGAGATACTCCACTGCGATTCTATCCCGGTCTCGGTCTCGATCAACGAGGCTGTGGAAATGGCCAAGACGTATGGCGGCGATGACTCGTCGCGGTTCGTGAACGGAGTGCTCGGCCGTATCGCTGAGACACTGGGACAGGAGCTTGACGAGGACGGCGCTGATGGCTGACGACAGCTATAACTTCGCACAGGCCCGGGCACGCCTCGAAGAGATCGTGACGCAGGTGCGCAAGAAGGACACGTCGCTCGAGAAGAGCCTCGATCTGCTCGAGGAAGGTGTCCGACTGGCAAACACGTGTACCGAGCTCTCGGACCACACCGAGTGGCGCACGGTCGTCGAAGAGCAGCAGGCCGTGGGTGAGATCGACGATGGTCGCGAGGGCGATGATGGCGTGGCCCCCGGGGCTGATGCAGGGTCTACAGGTGTCGAGGACTCTCCCGCTGGCGACGGAACACTATCTCACGACGAGTAACGCCCTGGTGACGGCGGCGGGTGTGCGCTTTGCCCCGAGTTCCCCGCAGTATTATCCTGAAGAGACGGCCCGCTTGAGCGGTCCGGCACGCACGATGTGGGAGATGACCGTTCTTTGAGCGATGAGCGCATCCTAGACTCCATCGACTCACCGTCCGACCTACGCGGTCTCGACGATGCCTCGCTGCAGCAGCTTGCCGGGGAGATCCGTGAGGCGCTGGTTATGACGGTTGCGGGTACCGGCGGCCATCTTGCACCCAATCTCGGTGTCGTGGAGCTGACCCTCGGGCTTCACCTCGCCCTTGACTCTCCGTCAGACAAGATCGTGTGGGACGTCGGTCACCAGTCCTACGTACACAAGTTGCTGACAGGTCGCCGTGACGCGTTCTGCACGCTGCGGCAGTACGGTGGAGTGTGCGGCTTCCCGAAGCGATCCGAGAGCCCGTACGACGTCTTCGATACCGGCCACGCTTCTAACTCACTCTCGGTCGCTCTCGGCCTGGCAGTAGCGCGAGATGCGACCGGGGGATCCGAGGCCGTATGCGCGGTCATCGGGGACGGCTCGATGACGGGCGGCATGGCTTTCGAGGCGCTCAATCATATCGGCCATCTCGGCACCCGGATGATCATCGTTCTCAACGACAACGAGATGTCGATAGCGGAGAACGTCGGTGCACTTGCAAGTTACCTTGCCCGCGTCAGGCTCGATCCGCGCTACAACCGGCTCCGGGACGATGTGGAAAGCGCCCTCGCGCGCACGAAGCTCGGTGCAGCTATGGTCGCTGCGGGCGAGGCGGCCAAGGAATCGGTGAAACAGCTTCTCGTACCCGGTATGCTCTTCGAGGAGCTGGGCCACAAGTACGTCGGACCCATCGATGGTCACGACATCCGCTCGGTCGAGTCAGCGGTGGGCCGTGCGCTCCAGGTTGACGGACCCGTGATCATCCACGCCGTGACCCGCAAAGGCGCCGGCTATGCGCATGCCGAGGACAAGCCGGACACATTCCACGGCATCAGTCCGTTCGAGATCTCCACGGGTCAGGTCAACGGTTCGGTAGGCCCGATCTCGTACACCGAGGCGTTCAGTCACGCACTTGTCGCGGAAGGAGCCCGTGACGAACGGCTGGTCGCCATCACAGCTGCGATGCCGTCGGGGACCGGCCTCGATGCGTTCGCTGCGACCTACCCCGATCGCTTCTTCGATGTCGGCATCGCCGAGCAGCACGCCGTGGGTCTTGCTGCAGGGCTTGCAGTCGGCGGACGCGTCCCGGTGGTGGCGATCTACTCGACCTTCCTGCAGCGAGCATACGATCAACTGATCATGGACGTGGCACTCCAGAACCTCCACGTCGTCTTCTGTCTCGATCGTGCCGGCCTGGTAGGCGAGGACGGGCCGACGCATCACGGGGTCTTCGACCTGACCTATCTGCGTTCGGTCCCGAATCTGATGGTGCTCGCGCCGGCAGACGAGGTCGAGCTCGTCCACATGCTTCGGACCGCACTCGAAGCTGACGGACCTGTCGCCATCCGGTACCCCCGGGGTAAGGGAATAGGCCTGGCGCTTCCCGATGAGCCGATGGTCCTCGAAGCCGGCCGGGCCCAGATCAGGCGTATCGGCAGCGACGTCGCGCTCCTCGCTGCAGGACGCATGGTAGGTGCCGCCGAGGCGGCCGCCGATCTGCTGGGGAACGAGGGTGTTTCAGCGAGTGTTGTCAACCTTCGCTGGATCAAGCCCCTCGACCTCGAGATGGTCTCGTGGGCGGCGAGCGCACACCGGCTCATCGTCACGGTCGAGGAGAACACCGGTGTCGGTGGGGTTGGCGGAGCCGTGCTCGAAGCGCTCTCGGATCTGGGGATGGAGGTGCCGACACTGAAGCTCTCGGTCCCGGACTGCTTTGTCACACACGGGGCGATGGATAAGCTCCTTGCCGAAGTGGGGCTCACGGCCGAGGGGATCCGCGGGGCTGTGCTCGGCAGGCTCGTGGATCTGTCCGGTCCGGTCCCCGATACCGAGGACGCCGATGGTCCGGCAGCGAGCAGACGTCACCCTCGTTGAGAGGGGCCTGTACCCCTCTCGCCACCGGGCACGTGCGGCGATCATGGCCGGTGAGGTGAGCATCGGCGGAGTGCCGGTGCGCAAAGCCGGTGAGATGGTCGATCCCGCTGTCGACTTCGAGCTGGCAGCACGTTCCGAATACGTGTCGCGGGGCGGACTCAAGCTTGCCGGCGCCATCGACGCATTCGCCCTGAACATGCGTGGCGCCCGGGCGCTCGACGTCGGCGCGTCGACCGGCGGGTTCACGGATTGCCTGCTTCAGGAAGGCGCGAAAGAGGTGACTGCACTCGATGTCGGCTACGGGCAGCTTGCGTGGAGTCTGCGCCAGGACGAACGCGTGCGTGTACTCGAACGCACCAACATCCGCTCTGTGGAGAAGGACACACTCGGCGAGCCCTTCGACGTTATCGTCATCGACGTCTCCTTCATAAGCCTGGCAAAAGTGCTGCCCCATGCCGTGCCCTTGCTTGCCGAGAGCGGCAATCTCGTCGCACTGGTCAAACCTCAGTTCGAAGCGGGTAAGGTCCGTGTGGGAAAGAAAGGTGTCGTGCGCGATCCGTCCGTCCATGAGGACGTCCTGCGCGCAGCGGTGGACGCCGTACGTGCACACGGACTCGTGGTGCGCGGCCTGACCTGGTCGCCACTCAAGGGTCCCGAGGGTAACATCGAGTTCTGGTTGTGGGCTGCGGGCGGGGGAGAACCCGCCCTGGCCGACCCCGCCGACGTTGTCGCCGGGGCCCATGCTGAGCTGGAGGAGTGACCGTGCGTATCTTGCTCGTTCCCAATCCGCTGAACGCGTCGGCGGTCACGACCGCGGTCGATCTGACCGTCTGGCTGGCAACCACAGGCTTCACGCCGATGCTTACGAGTGAGGACGCGGCCGGTTGTGGCCTCGAGAGCTATGCGGTCTCACCCAGAGAGATCGGTGAGCCGGCCCTCGTTGTCGCGCTCGGCGGTGACGGCACGATACTGAAGGCCGTGCACCTGTTGGGCCCGGTCGAGGTTCCGATCCTCGGCGTGAATCTCGGCAGACTCGGTTTCATGGCCGGGACGGGACCCGAGCATGTCCGCGAGGCGGTCTCCGCGGCCCTCGCAGGAGAGGGACGAGTCGAGCGCCGATCGACGCTCGCAGCCAGCGTACAGATGGACGGGCGCGTAGTAGGCCGGTATCGGGCACTCAACGAGATATACGTCGGCAGGGGCGCATCGCTGCGTGTGATCGATACCGAACTGATGGTCAACGGAATCCTGGTCTCGCGAATCCGGTGTGACGGTATCATTACCGCCACTTCCACCGGGTCGACCGCTTACGCCCTCTCGGCCGGTGGTCCGATCATCTCCCCGGATGTGTCTTGTGCAGTCATCGTTCCGGTAGCGCCACACACGATTGCCGCTCGCGCGATCGTGGTGGGCGCGTCTGACCGGGTGGAGATACACCTGCCCAATCCCCAGCGCCGCGAGGCGTGCGTCGCCGTCGACGGCGAGCTTGCTCCATGCCGCAGAGACATCCAGTCGGTCACCGTGGTCCGCGGTGAACACGATGTCCTGCTCATGAAGCTCGATGGCAGGGACTTCTACGAGGTTGTCCGTTCCGAATTCCTGAGGGGCTGACCGTGCTCGAGGAACTCCATGTCAGAGACCTCGCGCTCATCGAGGAGGCGTGGATCGAGTTCGGTCCCGGGATGACCGTACTCACCGGCGAGACAGGGGCCGGTAAGACCGCCCTCGTCGGTGCACTCAAGCTACTCCTTGGCGAGCGCGCCGACTCGGGGATGGTGCGCTCGGACACTCCGGAGGCGGTCGTCGAAGGTCGCTTCGTGATCGACGGCAACGAACTGGTTGCCCGCCGCCGCCTCACTGCTGACGGACGCTCCCGGTGCGCGCTCGACGGTTCGATGGCCACGGTGGGAGAGCTCGGCCGCGTGCTAGGCCCCCTCGTCGACCTGCATGGCCAGCACGAGCACCAGGCGTTGCTGACTCCCGCGCGCCACAGCACGTATCTCGATGGATTCATCGGGAACGTCGCTCACCGGGAGGTACTCCGGTATCGTGCCGCACGTGAGGCATTCCTCTCGGAGAACGCCGCTCTCGAACGGTTGACCGCTGAGCTGGTCGATGCCGAGCGCCGTGCCGACTATCTGCGTTTCGTGCTCGAGGAGATCACGGCGGTCGATCCGGCTCCCGGGGAAGACGACGAACTGGAGAAACGACTCCCGGCGCTCACCCACTCGGAGAAGCTGGTCGAGGCGGCGCGTGCGGCTCATACCCTGTTGCGGGGTGAGGGCGCAGCCGCAGATTCTATCGGCGCCGCACACGACGTGCTGCACCGGGTGGCTGGCTTCGATCCCGCGCTCGACGCACTCGCGGGTCGGCTTGTCGCGCTCTCCACCGAGCTCGATGACGTGGGTGTCGAAGTGCGTTCCTACGCAGACTCGCTCGAGCATGATCCGACAGCCCTCGATGAAGTGCAGGCGCGACTCGCCGCGTTGTCCGGACTGAAAAAGAAGTACGGTCCCTCGCTCGAGCTGGTGCTCGAGGCAGAGGAAGACGCGCGCAACCGACTGGCCGCGGTCGCGACGGGGGATGCGGAAGTAGAGCAGGTCCGCGAGCGCATCGAGCGGTTCCGGGGTGAACTGGTCGATGCCGCGGAACGTCTCACCCGCCTACGCCGTGAGCGCGCCCAAAGCTTCACCGATTCGCTCGCATCCGCGATCGAAGGGCTCAACATGGCCGGCGCACATTTCGCGGTCGCTTTCGAACCCCTGGAATTCGACTCCTGGGGACCCGACGGTCCTGAGCGCGTGGAGTTCCGCTTCTCGCCTGCCGAGGGCGAGGTGCCGCGTCCGCTCGCCAAGATCGCTTCCGGAGGCGAGATCTCCCGGGTGATGCTTGCGCTGAAGTCCGTCCTGGGCAGCGC
>SKKZ01000249.1 GCA_007123455.1 Coriobacteriia bacterium
AACAGCACCAACTCCGTGGTGCTGGCAAACGCGTACGAATTCGCGGACTCGCTTTCCGCCTCCGCAATCTGCGGCGAGCTCCGTGCTCCTTTGTTGCTGACTTCATGGGGTGAGGTCCGCGCCGATGTGATGGCCGAGATCGAACGAGTCACCCCGTTCGATGCCGAGACGGGTACCGTCTGGCTCGTAGGCGGCACTGATGTCATCGGTTCTCCCGTTGCTGAGCAGCTCACAGATGCTGGATTCAATGTCTTCCGCATCGGCGGAGACGACAGGTACGAGACATCCTTGCTTGTCGCCCAGCAGCTTCGCGCGGCACAGGATGAGCGCTGGGCGGGCGAAGTCTGGCTGGTCCGGGGCGATCTCTTCCCCGACGGCCTCGCCGTCTCCCCGTACGCGTATCAGATCGCCCGGCCCGTGCTACTGACACGACCGGCCAGCTTGCCGGACGGGATCGCAGAGTTCATGGAGGAGAACGTGAACTGGGCGGGGATCATCGGAGGGCCGGAGGCAGTGTCTTCGGATGTAGTGGCCGAGCGTGACGCTCTGGGCATCGGTGGCCCCCGCATAGGAGGAGGCAACCGTTACGAGACATCTGCCGAGCTAGCCCGCTACGCTTTGACTGCTGGTGCATTCCCTGCAGAGGTGAACTACCTGGGAATCGCTTCAGGCCAGAACTTCCCTGACGCGCTCACCGGCGGCATCGTCGCCGGCCAGGCGAACGGCTTCATGGTCTTGACGCGACAGGCATCTGCGCCACAGTCGGTCCTCGACTTCGCCGCGGACCACCCCGAGCCCGAAGAAGGTGCGTGGGTCTTCGGTGGCTTCCGTGCCGTGAGCGAAGATGCGCGCGCGCAGTTCGAAGAAGTCCTGTACCCGTAGTCGCAGCCCGCACGTGGAAACCGCGCTCAGAAGAAGCCCGGGCGGATTCGCCCGGGCTTCTTCTCTCCGGCGCGACATCCGCCGGGCCTTTCACGCGTGGAGCACCTGGCTCAGGAAGGCTTTCGTGCGCTCCTCGGCGGGAGCGGCAAAGAACTCGGCCGGCGGCGCCTCCTCTATGATCATGCCCTCGTCCATCATGATCACCCGGTCGGCCACTTCGCGTGCGAAACCCATCTCGTGCGTGACCATGACCATGGTCATCCCGTTCGCGGCAAGGTCCTGTACCACCTGGAGGACCTCGGCCACCAGCTCGGGATCGAGTGCCGAGGTGACCTCGTCGAAGAGCATGATCTCGGGATCCATCGCGAGCGCCCGGGCGATGGCGACGCGCTGCTTCTGGCCACCGGAGAGTTGGGAAGGCCACACCTTCTCCTTGTCGGACAGGCCGACCCGATCGAGAAGCTCGCGCGCCTTCGCCTTCGCATCCGCACGCGACACGCCCTTCACGTTCTCCGGAGCGATGGTGATGTTGTTCAAGACGTTCTTGTGCGGGAAGAGGTGGAAGTGCTGGAACACCATGCCCATTCGCTCGCGCACCTTGTCAAGGTTGTCACGATCCGGGTCGATCGGCTCTCCGTCGAGCAGAATCTGCGAGCCCTCGTCCGGGAACTCCAGGAAGTTGAGGCAGCGCAGCAGCGTCGACTTGCCCGAACCTGACGGCCCGATGATGACGACGACCTCACCCTCGGCAACGGTGAGCGCCACGTCCCTCAAGACATGAAGCTCGCCGAAGTGCTTGTTGAGGTTCTTGGTCTCTATGACGTTCACGTCGCCACCCTCCTGTCCGGAGCCAGCTTGATCTCGAGCCTGTTGACGAGGACGGTGAATATCAGCACGAGAACGAGATAGTACAACCCGGCGACAAGATACGTCTCGAAGGGCCGGAAGTTCGCCGCGGCTGCTGTCATCGCCGTGCTGTAGATCTCCGACACGCCGAGGAAGGCGACGAGTGACGAGTCCTTCAACCCGATGATGAACTGGTTGCCGAGCGGCGGTATGGCCCTCCGGAACGACTGCGGGAGGATGATGAGCCGCATGGTCTTGCGCCTCGACATGCCGAGCGAACGGGCCGCTTCATGCTGACCGTGGTCGATGCTCTGGATGGCTCCGCGGAATATCTCGGCGACGTAAGCTCCGGCGTGTATCGCAAGCGCGAGCGAGCCCGCCCAGAACGAAGACAGGACCACGATCGACGAGATGCCGAAGTACAGGAACATGAGCAGAACGATGAGCGGAGTCCCGCGAACGACGCCGATGTAAGCGTTCGCCACGAGATTGGCGATCGGGTTCCTGGACAGCTTGAGAAACGCGAAGATCAATCCTATGACCACGGCAAGTGCGAGCGAGACGGCGGTCAGCTGCAGCGTGACTCCGGTCGCCCGCAGGAAAGCGAAGAAATGCATGTCGATGACGACCCAGAGAGATGAAAGCAATGGATTCCTCCTTCAGCAAGACGGGGCCGACCGATGCTTCGGCCGGCCCCGCTGGAGCTCCCTGTGTGAGGGTGGTGCTTCTACTCGCCGAGGATGTTCTCGGGGAACCAGCGTAGGCTGATCTCCTCGTAGGTACCGTCGGCGATCATCTCTTCCAGCGCCGCGTTGATCGCGTCGAGGAGCTCTGTGTCACCCTTCTGTACCGCAATCCCCATCTCGTCCTGCTCGAGGACGTCACCGACAGCCTTGATGCCCAGACCGGACTCATCCATGGCGATGAAGCCGACGAGCTTGTCCGTGATGACCGCGTCGAGCCTGCCGGTCGTCAGGTCCTGCAGCGCCACGACATCGCTCTCGTACGTGACCACGTTCTCGTCACCGGTGATGTCCTGAGCGAGCGCCAGGTAGGTCGACGCCTTCACGACGCCGATAGTGGCGCCTTCGAGATCGGCAGCCGACGTGATGGTGTCGTTGTCCTCGGCCACGAAGGTCTGAGCGCCGGATCGGTAGTACGGGCGCGAGAAGTCGACCTGCTCCTTGCGCTCCTCGGTAATCCCATGGCTGGCAACAAGCGCGTCATAGCGGCCGTCGCGCAGACCCTGAATCAACGTGTCGAACGGGATCGGGGACTGCATGTCGGGGGTTCTCCCGATGCGGTCGGCGATCTCGTTGGCTATGTCGACATCGAAGCCGACGATCTCGCCACCCTGGTCGAAGCTGAAGGGCTTGTAAGCCCCGCTGTTCGCGAAGACAAAGGCCTCCGCGGTCGCGTCGCCCGTGCCGTTGGTGTCGTCGGCATCGTCGGCGCAGCCGACGAAGGCGAGGGTCGCCGCCGCGAGTGCGGCGACAAAGATCAGTTTCCAGGTACGCTTCATGTGTGCGACCTCCCGGTCATATCCGGTTACGTGTCGACCCCACAAGTCGGCGACCGGGACCCACCACACACCTTACGATGCAAGCAATCGTATCTTAGATGCAAAGCAAGACGCGCCAGTAAGCCTGGCCACATCCATCTAGGGGAACATTGATACCTTATCGCAACACTGTGAGCATCGCAAATGCGTGTACGCTCAGTGTCCACCTAAGGTGCCCCTTACCTTTGGTTATGCAAAACAATGAATGTCAATACATTCCTCTGGATTGGCACATCCTTAAACCCCATCGAGACCCTCCGTCTCGCCCAGACCCCGGCTTGTTGACAGTATGGCAACGCCATCTGGCGCGGCCGGATCCAAGCCGAATAAGCTGGCCTCGCAACGACGGATCCCCGTGCTTCATGCGGAAGCGAACGGGCACTTGAAAGGCATCGCGATGGGCGGCTTCATGGACCTTCTTCAGATCGGCGGCGGCGTGATCCTGTGCGCGGGCTACATCCCGCAGATGCGACGCATACTTGCGACGCGTTCGGCACATGACCTCAGCCTGTCCATGTGGCTCAGCGTCCTTGCCGGCCTGCTGCTCATGGAGGTCTACGCGGCTCATCTCTTCCTTACTGCGGGCACCCGGGCCGTACTGATCACCAACAGCGTCAGCCTGCTCTTCAGCATCGGCATGGTCGGACTGATACTCGTCTATGGCACACGGCCTACCGCACTCACAGTCCGGCTCTCGATGCCGCGTCGCAGAGGCAGGGCGGTCGCAGTCACCGCCTCCGAAGTCCGTCAGGCCGCCTGAACGCGAGGGAGCACTCTCGCCACTTCCATACCGCACGACTTCGGCGTACAGACTCCTAGCCGTTATCATCGACAGCAGGGGCAGACAGATGGCCGGGAGGAACCAGCATGCTCTGGAGCCTTCTCGTACTTGGACTGGTCATAGGTTCTAACAACCTCGCGGTCGCGCTCGCGCTCGGCGCTCACGGACAGATCGCCCGGCGCAGCCGCATCACGGCCGTGTTCGGCGTGTTCGAGTTCTTTGTGCCGCTCGTCGGAATCTGGCTCGGAGCCGCGATAGCACAACGCATCGGGACGATAGCCGAGACCCTGGGAGTCGTACTCATCATCGCACTCGGTGTGTGGACCGTCGCATCGGGCCTTCGCGGCGGCGAGCACTTCAAAGGCCTCGCATCGCGCGTCACCAGCTGGCGCGGCCTTGTCCTGCTCGCGGCAGGACTGAGTACCGACAACCTCCTGGTGGGCTTCAGCCTCGGCCTCGGCAAGGCGAACCCGCTTCTCATAGCCACCACGATCGCCGTGTTCGCTGTGGTGTTCACACTCGTAGGTATCACCCTCGGAGCGAAGTCGAAACGCCACTGGGAGCCTCGCGCTAAGGTCGGATCCGGAGTGCTCCTGATCGGACTCGGTGTAGCAACCGCACTCAGCTGGATGTGACCTGCCGCACGAATACGAGGGCCCGGCCGCAACTGCGGCCGGGCCCTTCGAGTCAGCACACGGACACCATGTCGTCGACATGATGGCAGCGTCTGGCTAGTCCATCCACGAATCCACGAGTGTGCGGTTCATCGGATCTGAGAGCCACTCCTCGACCGCGGCCTCTTCCTGGCCCGCACCATACTCGTCGATGACGAGCTGGCTGAGCTCGGCGAGTGCCACATCGTCCATGCGGAAGTTCCCCAGCCACTCGGCAACCTCGGGGAAGTCCTCGGTGAAGCCGGGACGACCGATGGAGCTGAGCTGCTCATCGTCACCGAGCAGGCCCTGGGGATCGGCGAGATCCTTGATCGGGAACGCACCGTAGGCCCAGTGCGGGCGCCACAGGGTCACGATGATCGGATCCTCGTTGCCGGTCGCACGGTCGAGCTCGGCAAGCATTGCCGGCGTCGAGCCCTCGATGACCTCGAATCCTTCGAGACCGTAGCCTGGCACGACTTCTTCGCGCGTTACACGCATGAGTCCCGAACCCGGCTCGATGCCGATGATGCGGGCATCGAACAGGTCCTCGTTACCCGGCAGGTCCTCGAGACTGTCGACATCGACGTACTCGGGGACGGCGATGGTAAGGCTTGCGCCCTCATACCATACGCCAAGGGATTCCAGGCTGTCGCCATACTCCTCCCAGTAGTCGGAGTGGGTTACGGGCAGCCACACGTCGAGGAACAGGTCGAGGTCACCAGCTGCAACACCGGCGAACACCGGAGCGACATCGAGCTGGGTGAGCTCGATCTCGTAGCCCCTCTCTTCGAGCAGCGCCTTCCACAGAAAGGTCACCGCGATATCCTCGTCCCAGGGGATCCAACCGATATTGATGGTCCCGGCAGGCTCGACCGGCGCGGGAACGTCGGGATCGACTTCCTCAGGCGCACACCCGCCGATGCCCACTACGCCGAACGCCAGCACGAATGCCAGCGACAGCGCGAGCACCAGACGGCTTCTTCTTGAAAGACTACTCATGGAGTCTTCCTCCTCCTTCACGATAGACGGCACTACTTATTACTACCCCCTTCGCTAACGAGACGTCCGCTTGGACGCCCGCTCACCGAAGGCCGACGTGATCCTGTCCAGGAAGATGGCGAGGATCACGACGCTCAACCCGCCCTCGAACCCGAGCCCGACGTCGAGGCGCGTCACGCCACGGAACACCATCGCTCCCAGGCCACCCGCGCCGACGATGCCGGCGATGACGACCATCGAGAGTGCGAGCATGATGACCTGGTTGACGCCCGCCATGATGGTCGGCAGGGCGAGGGGGATCTGGATACGGGTGAGGATGCGGCCGGGAGAGGCCCCGAATGCCTCTCCGGCCTCGACGACTTCCGTGTCCACCTGTCGCAGACCGAGTTCGGTCAAACGGATGGCCGGCGGCATCGAGAAGATGATGGTGGCCACGACTCCCGGAACCTTACCGATTCCGAAGAACACGATGGCCGGAATGAGATAGACGAACGAGGGCATGGTCTGCATGAAGTCGAGCACGGGCCTCACGAACGTGCTGAAGCCCTTTCGGCGGGCTGCCAGTATTCCGAAGGGAACGCCGATGGCGACGGTGATGAGGCTCGCCACCAGCACGAGCGAGAGGGTGGACATCGCGGCCTCCCACATGCTCATCGAGACGATGAGTGCGAAGGACAGGAGCGTGAAGACGCCGAACTTCCACGTCCGCACGAGCACGCCGATGGCCGCGAACAGCACGACCATCACGAGCGCGGGCGGGAACAGGAGTGCAGACTCGAGCCAGCCGACAAGCGCTGACATGAGAGTACTCACGCCGTCGAAAAGCCAGCCGAGGTTGGCGGTAAGCCAGTCGACACCAGCGTCGACCCAGTCGCCAACCGGAACGCGAGGAAGACCGTCGAGCTCCATCACTCGGCCACCTCCTCGATCTCGTGCTGCTGCTCCTCGGATTCGGAGGCACCTTCGTCTGCGGGGCCGTCAGCGACTCCATTGGCGCTACCTGCGGCCAGCGCCGCCAGCAGCGTGACCCGGGGAATGACCCCCACGAGCTTGCCGTCGTCGACGACCGGCAGGGGCAACCGGCTCTCTGCCGAGGGCACGAGCAGATCGGCGAGAAGTGTGTCCGGGGAGACCGTCGGGACCTCGGAGTCGATGATGGGGTCGAGGGAGTGCCCACCGCTTCTGATGGCCTTCATCACGTCGTCGTCGAGCGCCACTCCGATGAGACGGCGGCCCGGATCGACCACAAACAGCGCGCTGACCTGGCGTTGACGCATAGTACGCAGGGCCGCTTTCGGACCTTCGCGCCTCAGAATGGTGGCGATCGGCTCCTCCATCACCGAGGCGGCTGTGAGCACGCGTGACCGATCGACATCCTGCACGAAAGCCTCGACATAGTCGTTCGCCGGCTCTTGCAGGATCTCCTCCGCGGTGCCGATCTGAACGATACGCCCGTCCTTCATGACGGCTATCCGGTCACCGAGGTACATCGCCTCGTTAAGGTCGTGAGTGATGAAGATGATCGTCTTCTTGAGCGTCTGCTGCAGCTCGACGAGCTGCTCCTGCATCTCGCCTCTGATGAGCGGATCGAGCGCACTGAACGCTTCGTCCATGAGCAATATGTCGGCATCTGTCGCAAGCGCGCGAGCGAGTCCGACCCGCTGCTTCATACCGCCCGAAAGCTCACCCGGGTACGAATCCTCCCAGCCTTCCAGGCCGACGAGCGAAAGTGCCTCCTTGGCCCTCGCCTGCCGTTCCTCGGCGGGCAACTCGGCTACCTCGAGCCCCCACTCGGCGTTCTGCTGCACGGTCCGGTGGGGGAAGAGTCCGAAATGCTGGAAGACCATGCTGATCGAGCCGGTACGCAGCTCTCGAAGCCGGCGAGCAGGCAAGGTCGTGATGTCGGTGCCGTTGATACGTACGGCTCCGGTCGTGGGCGGATGGATGAGATTCAACGTACGCACGAGCGTGGACTTCCCTGAACCCGAAAGTCCCATGATCACGAAGATCTCGCCCTCTGCCACCTCGAACGAGGCGTCGATCACCGCGCACACGGTCCCGGTCGCGTCCTCGACCTCGTCACGCTCATGACCGTCGCGCAGCATCTTGAGAGCAGTGTCCATCTTGCGGCCGAAGATCTTGTAGACTCCTTCGACCGCTATGGTGGTTTGCGCTTGTTCCACGAATGACCCCCGTGCGGATACGATTCACCGGCATCACGCGATGACCGGCCGGGCTGATCCAGTTAGTTGTCTATGCCGCGGAGCGGACGTTCTCAATCATCCGCGGCAACACTCTCGCACGCGCTTGAAGGCGGTGCCCTGACGGAGACACCTCAGCCTATTCGAGGCACCTCGAGAAGGAACGGTCCTGTGGTCCGCTCTACCTCTACGTGGCGCAACTGCAAGGTCCGTAACTCTCGAACCTGCGTTTTTACCCTAGCGAACATCATGAACGAGCGCAAACCCGTGTACGGCGGGTGCGGTATGATTATGCAGAACCGACCTCAGACGATTCACGTCATGCCCGGACTCTACGCGAACGGGAGGAAGCATGGTCATCGGCATACCAACAGAGGTTCTCGAGCGAGAGCATCGCGTCGCCGCGCTTCCCGACGAGGTTGCGGCATACGTGAAGATGGGTTTCGAGGTAGTGGTCGAGTCCGGCGCCGGCAACGGTGCCCTGCACGGTGACGCCGAGTATCGGGCGGCCGGGGCGGCCGTAGTGCCCGATGCCGGACAGGTCTACTCGCGTGCCGATGTCGTCCTGAAGGTGAAGCAGCC
>SKKZ01000132.1 GCA_007123455.1 Coriobacteriia bacterium
CGCGGTAGTAGAGAGATGGGGGTGTTCATGAAGTAGGTACCCCGATGCGGTATCCTATGCGAGTCGAAATCAGGTGACCGAGACGCTCCCGGTGAGCCCGGGTGTGACGTATCGGGGCCCTGCTCGCTAGTCGCTCGAAGGACGAAAGGGAAGATCGTGGCAGCACGCCGTTCCCGTCCGGGGCGCTGGAGAGGTGCTACAGCCATCGTCCTTGCGTGCGTGTGCGCGGCCCTCACCGTCTTCCTGGTCATCGATATCGTCACCCTTCCTGAGACCCGCATCACGGTCCGCTGGGTGCGCGCCCACACTCTTGCCGAGGTCGCGGCAAGCATCGACCGGGCGCGCGCCGTCAATCCCGTGATCGCGGTCGCTGCCCGCCGGGCCGGAGGCGACGACACCATCCTCGAGCTCCCCGAGAACCATCGCGACCTGCTCGCAAGGGAGCCCGACCGATTCCATGATCGCGTGACCGCCACTCTCGACAGGAACCTCATGCTGCCTTTCATCGGAGGAAGGGTCGAGGTGGCGTCTTACGATCCTGTAGTGAGCGCGGAGGAGGCGGCATCCGTCGAGGAGGACTCGCGCTCGGTCGAACTCCCGATGGAGGTCTGGGCGCTTGAGGTGCGGGGCGGGACCGAACGGGTGAGGCTGTATACGGATCCCGAGCGCTTGCGTGTCTATCTCGTACCGGTCGGCGTGACCACGCAGGTGCAGCCGTGAGCGGCGCAGGAGGAGTCCTGTTGACCGCCGTCTCGCTCGTTGCGGGGTGGGTGGCTTTGTGGCCGATTCGCGAACGTCTCGGCCCGGGGGGCTATCACCTGGCAGCTTATCCGGTCGGCCTGGTGCTGTGGCCGACGGCCTTCGCACTGCTCTCTCTGCTCGGCCTCGGCCTATGGTTGCCGTCGGTGATAGCGGCGCTGGCGGTCACGCTCTTCGTCGCGACATCCCTCCTCGAGCTGGGCGCCGGTGATAGCGACGCGGGTTCGCCTGTGGCCGTGTGGACCTACGCGGGTTGGGGCTTCCTCGTGCTGGGCGTCGCGGCGGCGGTGGGTCTGAGCGGCATCACCTCGGCAGCGTATGACAGCGTGTTCCACTACGAACGCTGGGGCATGTGGCTCGCCGACGGTGGACCACTCACCGTCGATCTGGCCGGTGCATACAGCCTGTTCATCCCGTCGGTCCACGCGGCCAACCGCTTCTTCGGCGCAGACTGGACGTCGACGCCCTATCCGGTGCTGAGCCTGCACGTCGCAGCGACGCTGGTGATGGCTGTCGGACAGTGGGGGCGCAGACGGGTCGGCCCCGGGGTGTCTGCCACGCTCGCTGCGGTGTTCATGGTGCTGCTTGTCACGACGCCTCGCTACATCCATCACACACTCTACGTGCACAGCCACATGATCACCGCGGCATACCTGGCCATCGCCCTCTACTCGCTGCAGCGAGCCTACCTCGGCGGGCACGATGCGGGAGAGAGCGTGCCCGGACCCACACAGCGCGCGTGGGCGCTTGTCGCCGGATTGATGAGCGGAGGGTTCGCACTCACGCGCACCGATGGCATCGCCTACGTCGCCCTCATCATCGCCGTCGCCTCGCTCCTTCATCTGGAATCCCCTCGTTCGCGCCCGACGCATGCGCTGTTCGTTGGCGCAACCGCTGTGCCGATCGCGCTTTCGTACTGGTCGCTTTACGCGGAACTCGGCATGTGGGAGGCACGAAAACTGAGCGGCGAGACGGCTGCCTTGGTGTTGCTCGTGCTCTCGGTCGGTGTCCTCCTGACGCTCTTCGCGAGCCTGCTCCCACGGCTGGGTGAATGGCTCACCGTCAGAGGGCATGCGATGGCGCTCACTGTCGTGCTCGAGGTGATTGCGCTCGTCGCCCTCGCTGTGCTGTTCACCGACACTTTCATTGAGGCCACCACCAACATGGCGACCAACCTCTTCCGGACAGGCGGCAACGGCTACCTGTGGTATTTCGCCGCAGGGACGGTGTTGGCGTCGTTGCTGTGGGGCGGTCAGTGGAGAGCCGGCCGGTGGCCCAGATACGTGTTCTTCTCCATGGTGACGTTCTTCGTCATCGCAATCGCGGTGCATACCACCGGTCACCCCGGCAGGCCGAGCCCCGCCGACAGCTTCAACAGGGTATCGTTCCACGTCATCCCGCTGGTTTTCTGGTACGTGGCGATGGTCGTGACATCGCTTGTCGCCGAGTATCGGGGGACACCGGACGATCGCGAGCAGCGCGTGCCCGGGCGTTACCCCTTGTCTGGGTAGACACTATCTAGGCAGCCTGAGAGGTCATGTCTCCGAGTATATGGGCGAGGAGAGGGGTTCGTATGAGGGTCTCGCGGCTCACGGCGATTCTGGTTTCACTCGCTCTTCTTGCGGCGGTACCGGTCACGCCGGCGGCCGCAGGCGACTCATGGCCATCCGGCACCCATAAGGTCGCGCTTGGCGTCGAGCGTCTTGCCGGCGCCGATCGCTATGAGACCGCGGTCGAGATCGCGAAGCGCAACTACCCGTCGTGGAGAGGTGTGAGCCACGTCGTCGTGGCTTCCGGCGAGGATCGCGCGCGTTCAGATCCCCTCGCGGCGGCGAGCCTGTGCTGGGCCTACGATGCGCCGCTGTTGCTGGTCAGGTCCTCGGGACTTCCCGCATCGGTGCGTACCGCACTCAGAGAGATGCGTTCTGCCAACGGGACGATCACGGTGACCGTCGTCGGTGGCCCGGCCGCTGTGCCCTCCCCGGTGGTCGCCGAGCTTCGGGCAATTGTCGGCAGCGCCAACGTCTCTCAGCCCTGGATCACAGGTGACCGCTACACAACGGCAGCAGGTATCGCTGAACTGGCCTCCGAGGTCGCATCCGAGACCGCACGAACCATCCCGGCGCGGGCGCTCGTGGTCAATGGCACAGGCTTCGGTGATTTTGCAGATGCATTCCCCGCGTCTGCCGTTTCGGCCGCGACTGGCATCCCGGTCCTGCTCGTGCGGAAGGATTACGCCCCCCGGGCCACCAGGGACGCCCTGGCTGCCCGCGCACCGGGCCCTGTGATAGTGGTGGGTGGTAGCGCCGTGGTTTCAGGCGCAACCTACGCGGCTGTCGGGGGGACGAGTCGGTGGGCCGGGTCCAACCGGTACGCTACGGCGACGAGGGTAGCCGAGAGAGGTCGGTCACACGGCTGGTTCACGACGTCTACGGTCGGTCTGGCCTCGGCCGGACCTGACGCTCTGACCGGCGCCATCAACGTCGGCATGGTTAGTGCCCCGCTGCTGCACGTTCGCAGGACAACCGTCGGTCCCGAGACCGCCGGATACCTGCACCGTGCCCGGGGGACCATCACCAGGGCGAGGTTCTTCGGCGGACCCGCGGTGATCTCGTACGGGCTCGTCCAGGAGGCCAAAGGCAATCCGACGCAGCCGCGTATCGTCACGCCCTCGCGGGGCACACGCGTGGCCAAGAGGGCCCGTGTGGTTGTGACGACCGGGGTGAACACCACACAAGTCAGGGTCTACGCGGGCAACACCCTCGTTGCCACGAAGGCAGCGACCTCGTATGCGAGGATCGATCTCGGTTTGCTTCCCACGCCTGCGGCAGGCTCCTCGTATCGAGTCGTCGCCCGCAATCCCGACGGCGGGCAGACCGCCGTGAGTGCGAGCTTCCCGCGCTACAACTATCCGGCTCCGGACTCCATCGTCGTCGTCAAGTCGGAGTTCCGGCTCTACCTGTTCAGGAACGACGTCTATGTGAAGAGCTATCCGGTCGCCATCGGGCGCACCAACGCCGAGACGCCGGTAGCCCGATGGAGGATCGATTCCAAGTACCACACGAGTCCCACGGGGGTTTACGGTCCGCGCAAGATGCGGATGTATCGCTGGAACGGTTCGCGGTACGTCTACACCGCCTACAACATCCACGGCACCAACCAGCCTTCAAGCATCGGCACCAAGGCCTCCGCGGGTTGCATACGCCTGTACAACAGCGACATCCTCGATCTGTACCCGCGCGTCCCGCTCGGCACGATAGTGCAGACGCGGGAGTGAGTACGGGCCACCAGGGTCGCGCCAGGCCACGCCGGAGTCTCAATCGGTGGGGCCGGCGTCCAGCCCCCACAGCCCCCTGTCGGCTTCGCGCGCCTCGGTCTGATAGCGCGTGAAGTACTCGACGTAGCGCACATTGGGCGGGTAGGTCGCGACCATCGCGTAGCCGTCGATCACGAGACGTGCGTTGAGCATCTTCGTGCGCACCTCGGCATCCGAGGTGTCAGTCGGGGGCTCGAGCCACACATAGGCAAGCAGGCGGTCATAGCGGTCCCGCAGCTCGACGTCGGTCTCGAGCCACACCGTCGTACCTATCGGGATGGCGCGGGCAGTGTAGGCAGATGCTTCTATCCCGTAGGGTTCGACCTGTCCGTGGACCTCGGGCGTGTCCATGCCGATGAAGCGCGTCCGCTCCTCGGTGCCGTCCTCGAGGCGAAACCATGCCGTGTCGCCATCGGTGTGGCGGATGACCACCGCACGGCTGACTCGCGGTGCGTCCGCTCCGGGATCGGCAGCGGGGTCGGGCTCGAACGTGGCGTCGGCGGTGCACCCGGCGAGAAGGGCCGCGGCCACGAGCACCGTGCAGAAGGCTGTGAGTCCGGGAGCTCTCATCGACCCCATTGTACGGGGAAGCTAGGCCCGGCGGGTCTTGCCCGAGCCGCGGTTCTCGGCCGAACGTCGACTCTGCGGCCGCACTCGGCTGCACGCGTACCCTACATGCGGAAGGCCGGTGATCTCCCACCGGCCTTCCGTTCGCATGTCGGTCGTGGTCGGGCGTCGCGTGTCAGCGGGTCGGACTCGTGGCGAATGCCGGCCGCAGTTCGGGTGGAAGTGCCAGAGCGAGCTCGAGTGCGTCCTGGTCCCGGCGGGCCATCCAGAAGAGGGCGGCGGCGGTGAGCATCGGACCCATGAGGAAGACGGTCATGATCGCCCAGACACCGAACTCGAACTGGTAGATGACTCCCCAGCCGACGACGCCGAACGAAGCGAGCACCAGCAGGGCCGCCGCGACGCGCTCGTAGTACCAGCCGATGATCAGGGTCGCCGCGCACGCGACGAGCGGGATGAGGGCGGCCATGAGCGAGTAGGCCAGACCGCTCTGCTGGAAGGAGTAGAGACCGGCGAAGCTGGCGACAGACCAGAACACCCCTCCTGCGACGACGAAGCCCCGCGCGACGTTTCGCTCCGCGGCGATTCGCAGCCGGGTGTCTTCGACCTGGGTCGTCGTGATCTCCCGGGACGTGATGAGGTCGTAGGCCATCGCACCGAATAGGGCCGGTACCGCGACGGCGGCGACGACCGCGCCGGCAAGCCCGACGATGATGAGTACTGCCGCGAATACGAGTGACATTGTGCTCTCCCTCCACTGGTTCGAGCAGACGTGCTGCGATCAGGTCCTGGGGAGAGTATCGCCGTGCGGCATCGCGGGCAGGTTCGGGGCCGGTTGCGGTCTTGTTAGGTTTGTGTGAGCATGCGCGACGCCTGTTCGGGCGCCGTGTTCATGCCTCGGGAAGCTCGAATCCGAACGTGGTGCCCCCACCCGGCTCCGAGCCGACCTCGATCTCCGAGCCGTGCGCTTCGACGATCTCCTTCGCGATGGCCAGGCCGAGCCCGGTCCCGCCCTTGCCCGGCCGCGCGGCATCCGCGCGGTAGAAGCGCTCGAACACGCGCGCGAGTTGCTCGGGCTCGATGCCCGGGCCCTCATCGGCGACCTCGAGGACCACGCCGCTATCTCTCCGCCGTGCCCGCAGATGCACGGTCGTGCCCGAGTCCGAGTGCTTGAGCGCGTTGTCGGTGAAGCTCAGCAGCACCTGCACGACCCTGTCGCGGTCGGCGAGCACCCGTACGTCCTCTGAGGGCGGCTCGACCGCGAGCGTCACGTCGGCCTGCTCGGCCAGGGTATGCATCACGCGCGCGGCGTCGCCGAGCAGATCGGTGACCCACTCGGGCTGCCGGTTGAGGCGCAGGCTGCCCGCGTCGAGCTGTGCGAGCGTGAGCAGGTCGATCACGAGCCGCCCCAGCCGGTCCGCTTCGACCTGCATCGTCGCGATGAAGTCGTCGCGCACCTCGGGGTCGTCCTTCGCACCGTCGTCGAGCAGCTCGAGCATCCCTTTGATCGCGGCGATGGGCGTGCGCATCTCGTGGCTGGCATCGGCGACGAAGCGGCGCTGGGCGGCCTCGATGCGGCGCTGCTCTGTCACGTCGGTCAGCAGCAGCACCGTGCCGTCGACCTCCTCGGCGGCATCGAAGAGCGTCGTGCAGTTGAGCAGCACCGTGAGCTGGCCGATGCACACGATCCGCGCGGTGCTCTGGCCGGCCAGACCGGCACGCACGACCTCGAGGACCTCATCGTCGCCGAGGACCTCCCCGGCAGGCGCGCCGATCAGGTCGCGGTCGGACAGGCCGAGCAGCCGGGCCGCCTCGGGGTTGACGACGCGCATCGCACCGGCCGCATCGAACGCGACCACGCCCTCGGCCATCGAGTCGACGACGGCCGCGATCTGCCGGCGACTCTCCTCCATCGCGCCGAACGCGTCTCCGAGCTCGATCGCCATGCGGTTATAGGCGAGCGCGAGGTCCTGCACCTCGTCGGGGACGAGGCCGGTGGGAAGCCGCTGCTCGAAGTCGCCCGCGGCGATGGCGTCGGCGGCCACCAGCATCCCGAGGATCCGGCGGCGGATGAGCTCGGAGAAGGCGAAGCCGAGCAACCCCGCCACCACGAGCGAGACCCAGAAGGTGATCCACAGGCGGTCGCGGACCGCGCCGAGGATGCGCAGCGAGTCGTCGACCGGGCTCGCGGTGACCACGACCCCCTCGCGCGCCCCGGCCGGGCCGAGCATCGTGCGTGCGGCGATCGCCCAGCCGTTCGGTTGCAGGTCCATCGTGGCGTACGGGACGTTCTCGACGAGCGCCGCGTCGCGTGCCGCGGCGAGCGCCCCGTCGGACGGCGCGGTGTCGTAGGCGGAGTGGACGAGGGTGCCGGTGCGGTCGTAGACCCAGATGCCCGCGTCGTAGATGCTGCGGTACTCGAGGAGTACCTGGCTCATGCGCTCGCGGCTCTCGGGCGTCAGGGGGAACTCGGGCTCGAGTCTGCGTGCGAGCGCCGAGGCGTTGCGCGCTTCGTTCGCGGTGCCCATCTCGGTGAGCGTGACCCGCAGGCCCGCCGAGAGGGAGCCCGACAGGATGAGGATCGCGACCACGATGACGACGACGAACAGCGCGGTCTGCCAGAAGCGGATCGAGGCTTTGCGCCGCGCCATCCGCCTACGGCTCCCTCAGGCGGTACCCGTACCCGCGCACGGTGAGGATGTAGGCGGGATTCTTCGGGTCGGCCTCGAGCTTCTCCCGGATGTTGTGGATGTGCACGTCGATGGCGCGCTCGTCGCCGACGGGCGACTCGTCCCACAGCCCCGAGAGGATCGCCTGGCGCGAGTAGGCGGTACCGGGGTGACGCGCGAGCTGGAGAAGGATCCCGTACTCGGAGGTGGTGAGGTGGATCGGGTGGCCCGAGAGCTTGACCTGCCGCGAGCGCGTGTCGATCTCCAGGTCGCCCACGCGGATGCACGCCTTCTCGTGAGAGCCTTCCGTGCGTCGCAGGATCGCCTTGACCCGACTCACGAGCTCGCGCGGCGAGAACGGCTTGGTGACGTAGTCGTCGGCGCCGAACTCCAGGCCGAGCACCCGGTCGACCTCGTCGCCCCGGGCCGAGAGCATGATGATCGGCGTGTCCGAGTGGGTGCGCAGGTCCCGTGCGACGTCGAGGCCCGACTTGCCGGGCAGCATGAGGTCGAGCACGACGAGGTCGGGCTTGATCTCCTCGAACATCATCTCGGCACCGGGCGCGTCGCTCGCGGTGTGCACCTCGTAGCCCGCCTGTTGCAGCGCGTACGACACCACTTTGAGGATGGATTCCTCGTCGTCGACGACCAACACGCGTTTCACCTGACGAGTCCTCCTCCGACTTCAGGCTGTTCATGCAGAGAGGATAGCCCACACGACGCCGATTCCCGCTAACAGAACCCTAACACTACGACAATACGGCGCGAACCGCGCCGCTCAGGGCGGTTGCTACCGTCGAGAGCGACAGGACCGCCGGAACATCGAGCCACGAGGTGTGTGAGTGCACAAGGACACGATCCTCCCGCCAGAGGCCGCCGCTGCACGGAGATGGTTCCGGGCGCCCGCTCTGCGCGTGATGATCGCCCCGGTCGGAATGCTCGCGCTCGCGGTGCTCCTCTTCTCGGCGGGTGCGGATCCGATGCCGGCCTCCGCGGCGACCGCCGGCCGCGCAGCGAGCGGCGAGCTGCTCTTCTACCCCTGCGACACCTGCCACCAGGGCGCAGCCGGCATCACCTCCCCGAACGGTTTCGAGGGCCACGGGATCGCGCTCGAGTCCCACG
>SKKZ01000119.1 GCA_007123455.1 Coriobacteriia bacterium
CGAGCGCCTCGCGGCGCAACGTGAGTCCCACCAGGGCGACGGCTGACATGCTCACAAGCTCCAGGCCGACGTAGAGGTTGAAGACATCACCGGAGAGGAAGAGCGCATGAAGCGAGCCCCATAGGAACAGCCAGAGGGGCCAGAAGAATCTATAGCGTTCATGGTGGCGGAAGTAGCCGAGCGCATACACGGTCACGAACAGTCCGACAACCGAGGTGATGAGGACCATCACCGCCGTGAACCCGTCGGCAACGAGGTCGATGCCGAGCGGCCCGCCCCATCCGCCTACCTCGTACCTTATCCCGCCCTCACGGACCACGGTGACCGCAAGTAGTACCGCGAGGGGCTGGCTCAGCAGCGCGGATGCGAGCGCGACCCACCGCCTTGTCGCACTCCCGACAAGGAATGCGATCGGTGCCGCGACGATGGGCGTGATGACGACGAGTGCGGCCACATGCCGCACGACCCACTCACTCACCGGGGTCTCCCTCGTTCTCGATGTCGCCGGCGTCGAGCGCGGCCACACCCGTCTCGGTGTAGATGGCCTTGGCGAGAGCGAGGGCATACGCGGTGGCGCTTACCGTCACCACGATGCCTGTCAGCACCATCGCATGCGGCAGCGGGTCCGGTACGGGGCCGACGACGCGCCGCGCGATACCCACGAGGATGAAGAACACACCGGCGCTGGAGATGTTGAGCGCAAGAACCTTATGGATAAGGTGCGGTCGCGTGATGAGGGCATACAGGCCGATGACGAAGAGCGCCGAGCCCGCCAGTGTATAGAGATCGGTCTGGCTCACGCTTCACCTCGCGAGCGATGGCGCAACTCCTCGGCAGGCGATGCCGATGCGATGAAGAGGCTGACGAGGATCGCCCCGATAGAGACGGTGAGCAGTGTCTCCACCACGAGCATGAGTGTCTTGGCGTAGTCCCTCGGATACTCCAGCAACGTCCCGCCGACCAGCATCGCACCGACAGCGGTGGCCAGGAAGACGATGAAGCCGACGCTGATGACGGCACGCAGGGCGAACCGCGTCACCCAGACGGGCCGCGCGTATCCGGAAAGCGCCAGGAGCACGCCCGCGGCGCCCAGGACCGAGCCGGCCTGGAACGCACCCCCGGGTGCGTGCTCGCCGGCCCAGAGCAGATATCCCGAGACGAGGATCATGATGGGGGCGAGGAATCGCGCGAGCGCCGAGAGCACCGGGTCGGCCTGGGCCGCGAGCGGCGCCCAGGTACCCGTCTGCTTCACGCCGAGCGACAGGACCCCGATCGTCGCAAGCACGAGGACGGCGATCTCGAGCAGGGTGTCGTAGCCGCGGAAGTTGAGCAACACTCCCGTGACCGCGTTCGTGACGCCGCTTGCCTCGAGATTCGCATCGATGAGCGGAGCCAGACCCTGCTCCGTCTCGGGGATGTACAGCACCGCTCGCGCGAGCAGCGCCCCGACCGCCGCACATACGGCAAGCGCGGCGACGCGGACCGCGAACGGACTGGTCGGTGTCACCTTAGGCATCGTCTTCACCGCCAGCGGCCTCTTCGGTGTCGGATGAGACGGGATAGGGCTCGGCCCTGCCCCGCATGTGGCCCGCTGCGTCGAGCAACAGCGCCCCGGTGATGCCTGCACCGATCGCCGCCTCGGCAAGCGCTATGTCGGGCGCAGAAAGCCGCACCCAGGCAAGAGAGACGAGCAGCCCGAACGCGATGAAGAGCACGATCGACTTGAACAGCTTGATCTCGGCAAGCGCGCGCACGGCGAGCCACACGAGCGTGGCGACGAGCAGGATATCGAAGGTCCACCCGGATACCGTCATGAGCGCCTCCGCCATGGGACCACATGCGACGTGCGGGCCGCCTCGGCCACGAGGTGGCCGGCGGTAGCACCGGCCACGATGACTAGCGCCCAGATGATAAGCATCTTGAGCACGACAACCCAGGAGTCCGCGCGCAGCGACAGGCCGAGCACGACGAATCCGAGTCCGAGGTTGTCGGCCTTGGTAAGGGCGTGGAGCCGTGTGTAGACGTCAGGGAAGCGCAGTACGCCGGCGGATCCGGCAAGGAAGAAGAGAGCTCCGACGATGATGAGCGCGATGCTGATTGCATCGATCACGACGGGCCACCCCCCTTCTCGGACGGTCCGGGGTGCCACGCGCGCTTCACGAAAGCGACCGCCGCCATAGCGGCGAGCAGCGCGAAGACAAGCGCCACGTCACGCAGTGCGGGCACCTCCATCGCCTCGGCGAGCAGGAGAAGGATGGCCACGCCGGTCGTACCGAACAGCTGCGCAGCGAGCATGCGGTCGGCCGGGTTCGGCCCGCGTTCTACCCTGATGAGGCCGGCGATGACCGAGAGCATCAAAACGCTCGCGAGACCGAAGATGATCACGCTCATTCGCACTCATCCCCTGTCAACGTCTCGCAGACCCGAAGGTCACCGCCTTCTGAAGACAGTGTGAGGCCGAACACACCCGCGACGCGCTCCTCGACGTCACGCAGGCTCTGCTCGATCGGGAGTTCGCAGTCGAGCACGTGCAGGGTCAGCGAATCGTCCTCGAAGCCGGTGCTCAGCGTGCCCGGCAACAGGCTAACGGTGTCCGCGAAGAGAACGCGTGCGTGCTCGGGGGCAAGGCGCATCCGGTAGCGGACGATCATCGGGTCGAGCGGAAGCGAAGGACGGATCGCTCGTAGCGCGACGTCTATCCCGCCGAGGAACGACTGGGTGACGAAGTACCACGCGTACTTGAGCGCGCCGGGCGGATCGATCCGCCAGGTACGGGACGGCGTCAGGCCGAGCGAGGCCACGACGGCGAGGGCGACGAACGGCACGCCGAACAGCCACCCGTCGGGATCGGCTTCGGCTATCACCCACCACAGCACGGCGAAGATGACCACTCGTTGGAGTAGCTGGACGATCCGATCGATACGCGATGCGAGTTCCCGTGTCGGCATAGGCGCTGCCAGAGGTCGGAGGCGGGGGACGCGGTCACTATACCATTACCCCGTGCTCATCGAGGCGCACAACGAAGACGGCCGGCTTCGTGGAGAAGCCGGCCGTCGCACATCGCTGGTGGACGAGAAGGGATTCGAACCCTCAACCCCCTGCGTGCAAGGCAGGTGCGCTCCCGTTGCGCCACTCGCCCGTGAGATCACCGGAGGCCGTCAGACCCGTTCCGGCAGGAGCCGCGTGATTATAGCACGCTCGAAGCCGACCACCCCACCCCTTCAGCTTCTGAGCGAAACCAGAGTGTAACCGGACCGAAACAGGGACTCTCTTTCGGCGAAACATCCGCCTGGTTGCATGGGGCCACGGCAGACTCCGGCACTGTCACCACCGAGCCTTCTCGACACAAAGGCGTGCCACAGGAAGCGCATGGAGCTCAGTCCCGGACCGGACAGCACGAAGGAGGTACTACCCATGTACAAGGGTAAGCTCGCGGGGGTGCTCGCAGTCGCACTCCTGATCGCCCTGCCGGGTACGGCGTTCGCCGCCGACCCCGGTGGTGCGGCAACACTGGGCGATGACCTTGCGGTCGCCCTCGACTTCCTGTGGCTCATGATCGCGGCCTCGATGGTCTTCCTCATGCAGGCAGGGTTCGCGATGGTCGAGGGCGGCTTCTGTCGCGCCAAGAACACCACGAACCTGATGACGAAGAACCTCATGGACATGGCGGTCGGGTCGATCGCGTACTTCGCGATCGGCTTCGGCTTCATGTACGGGGCATCGGCCGGAGGCTTCATCGGCACGGATGGCTGGTTCATGGGTGGCGACTACTACGACGTCACCATGTATCGCGATTTCATGTTCCAGGTCGTCTTCGCGGCAACCGCTGCGACGATCGTCTCGGGAGCGGTGGCCGAGCGCCTCAAGTTCTCGTCATACCTGGTGTACTCGGTCGTGATCACCGCGGTCCTCTACCCGATCTACGGGCACTGGGTATGGGGTGACGGTGGCTGGCTTGCAGAGCTCGGGCATCTCGACTTCGCCGGCTCCGGCGTGGTGCACGCCGTCGGCGGATTCGTGGGACTCGCAGGAGCGATCGTGCTCGGCCCGCGGTTCGGCAAGTATGCGAAAGATGGAACGCCGAGGGCCATTCCCGGCCACAGCATCCCGCTCGCCACACTCGGTGTGTTCCTGCTCTGGTTCGGCTGGTTCGGCTTCAACGGCGGCTCCACCCTGTCCGGAACCGATCTGCGTCTCTCGGTCATCATGGTCAACACGAACATGGCAGCTGCGGCCGGAGCGATCGCTGCGCTACTCGTGACACTCGCCAAGACACGACGCTGGGACGTCGGCATGGGCATCAACGGTGCGCTTGCAGGCCTGGTGGGCATCACGGCTCCCTGCGCCTTCGTGTCCGGCGGTGCCTCGATCATCATCGGTGCGATCGCGGGCGTTATCGTCGTCTTCTCGATCTTCGGACTTGAGAACATGCGTATCGACGACCCGGTCGGCGCCGTCAGTGTCCACGGTGTGAACGGTCTTTGGGGCCTGCTTGCACTCGGGCTGTTCGCGGATGGCACCTACGATGCGGTGGGTCTGTTCTACGGCGGGGGCACCGAGCAGCTGGTGGCCCAGGCGATCGGAGCCGCCGTCGTGCTCTCATGGGCATTCATCGGCGGACTCGTGTTGTTCAAGGTGCTCGACCTGGTCATGGGCATACGTGTCTCCCCTGAAGAAGAACTGGCCGGTCTCGATATCGAAGAGCACGGGACCCCGGCGTACGCGAACTTCCTGGTCGTCGAGGAGTAGGACGAACACACCCTGAGGAGGTGAAGACCGTGAAGAGGATTGAGGCGGTCATCCGGCCCGAGAAGCTGGACGACGTCAAGGAGGCCCTCGAGGCCGCCGGATACCCCGGCTTGATGCTGACCCGCATCGAAGGACACGGGAAGCAGAAGGGCCTGATGCAGCAGTTCCGCGGTCGCCAGTACAAAGTTGAGCTGCTGGCGAAGTACAAGATCGAGGTCGTCTGCGCCGACACGGAGTGCGCACGCCTGATCGAGGCTGTAGCAGGCGCCGCACGCACAGGTGAGGTCGGTGACGGCAAGATCTTCGTAAGCGATATCGCTGACGTGATGCGGATACGCACAGGAGAGTCGGGCGAGAGCGCTATCTAGCGGCGCGCCGCAGGTCACCCGCGTGACAGGAGAAGACATCTCCCTCCTGTCACGCGGGTGCCGCCCGGGCGCATCACTCCGCAACTATCACCGAGAGGCTGTGAGAAACGCGTGAAGAAGGTGGAGGCCATTTTCAGGCCGGAGAAGCTCGAAGATATCCGAGGCGCGCTCGACGCGCTCGAGCGCGTCGGCATGACCGTGTTCGAAGTGAAGGGTCACGGCGTCCAGGGCGGGCTCACCCAGCACTGGCGCGGTGAGGAGTACCATGTGGGCCTCGTACCCAAGGTCATGGTCATGGCTGTGGTCCACGACCACGAAGTCCAGGAGGTCATCGAAACGATAGCCTCGGTGGCGCGGACAGGCCTCATGGGTGACGGCAAGGCCTTCGTGACCCCCGTCGAGCAGGCTCTGCGAATCCGTACCGGTGAATGCGGCCCCCAGGCGATCTGAGCCACCCCGCTTCAGGACACACGAAAGCCCGCGTAACAGCGGGCTTTCGTGTGTCCTGAAAAAGGAATGAGCCGAGATGGCCTTCGCATCGCCCGAGGCTCCCCTCCAAAGGGATATCCTTGAGGGCTCTTGGCCGATGGAGCCTTCACTCCCAGCCGCACCCTCGCATATCCAGGGGCTTATGCCCGACTCTCCGGTGACCAGTCCTACCGTAAGTCCTTCTGTCAGTAAGCCTGCCTCTCCTGAGGCGGCTGGTCGAATCGATTACTCTCAACGAACCAAACGACTCCTCAGCGAGGTCATCCGGAGGTCTTATCTGCCATCCCGGCTGAATCCTGGCTCTGCGTCTCATCCAATGAGATGCATCCACCCTTTCGGCCGCCTAGGCTTCCTGTTCCGCGTGGGCCTGCGGCCAGACCCGCGCCTACCAGGAATATACCCCGGTACACCACTCAGTTATCACGCACTACTCAAGCGCATCGAGCATTCTGCGCATCTCGGCCTCGGAGGTCTCGCCAACAGCCCGATCCACCTCTACTCCGTCACTGTTCACGAAGACGAACGTCGGGACGTACTGCGCTCCGTAGCTGCGCATGAGTTCCTGCCCTTCGGAACTCTTGTCCACATCATAGATCCTGAACTCGACCCTACCCTCGTACTCCTGCTTGAGCCTGTCGACCACAGGCTTCATCGTTATGCACGCTGGTCACCAGTCGGTCGAGAACTCGTACATCACCGGTGCGGCACCGGGTGTGACGTCTGCGGGCATGGGGGCGATCTCGCTCCCACGCTCCAGGTCACCGTCCCAGGCGATTATGCCGGCAGCCAGGTGGTATACGGTTTCGAATCCCTGCGCCTCCAGATAGCTCACGGCGTGCGCCGAACGAGCGCCTGTGGTGCAGTAGATGAGTATCGGCTCTGCTCGATCCCACTCCGAAGCGCTCGCACCGAGTGAATCCATCGGTACGTTCTCGGCACCGGGGAGATGGCTGAGCTCGAACTCGCCGGGTGTTCGTACGTCGATAACCCTCACGCCCTCGGCCACGAGTTCACCGGCGCGCGAAGGTGTCACGTTCTCGACTCCTTCATCGGCAGGGCTCATCAGCAGCACGCCTCCGACGATCACTGCGATGGCGACCCCGCCCCAGATCAACGCTCTCCTGTAGTCCATACGTGCCTTCCGTCCATCGGCTGCTCGGGTTCAATTATACCCGACGGGGTATTCTTGCGACAACCGCAGCCCGAATCGCTGTCGTTGCGCCGGGTGCCGATCGTCTTCATAGGAGCAAGGACCCGACCAAATGCCTCCCGGTCGTCTAAACTACTCCTGTGATGCGCCGAGAAAGGGTCGCCCCATGCCGGAGTCGTGGACCGAAGTGCCCGCAGCTACTGACCGTTCCGGCCTGGAGCCGCCGCTCCGGGGCGAGCTGCTGAGCACGGAGAGGATCGCCGAGGCCGCGCGGCGTATCGCCCGTGCCCAGGCCTGGACGACCGAAGCTCCGCCCGCGACCACACCGCTCATCCCTTTGGTCAAACGCGCCTCGGAGTCTCTCAGGTCCGACAACGTGATTCTCTCGGCTGCCGTGCGCAAGCTGCATCCGGTCTCTCCTGCCACCGACTGGCTTCTCGACAACTACTACCTCATCGAAGAGCAGGTGCGCGCGGTAGAGCATGACCTGCCGACACGCTACGGCGTGGAGCTTCCACGACTGACCGACGAGCCGCTCGAAGGCTTTCCCCGAATCTACGAGGCAGCCGTTTCACTCGTGAGCTACACCGACGCGAGGCTCGACGACGAGTTCCTCTACCGTTTCGTCGCCGGCTTCCAGGACGTAGCTCCGCTCACCATCGGTGAGGTGTGGGCGGTCCCTATCATGCTGCGCATCTCGCTCGTTGAGAACCTGCGACGGCTCTCAGCCCGCGTCGTGCGCTCATACCGTGCGACGCGGGCCGCCGACGAGTGGGCCGAGCGCCTGCTGCTGACCGCCCAGGACCAGCCCGATGAGCTGCGTGGCTTACTCGACGAGCTCGCGCGGGTGGCCCCGGATGCCGCGCCTGCCTTCTATGTTCGTCTCTCGCAGCGCCTCCAGGGTGAGGACGCCGGGGCCGAGGCAACCAACGCCTTCATCGCGCGACGATTCGTCTCCGCAGGCCACAACCTTGATGCGCTCGCTCACCAGCTCCAACAGGAGCAAGCTGCCGATCAGGTGTCGATCGCCAACAGCATAACGTCGGTACGCTTTCTCGAAGCCAATGACTGGAAGAGCTTCTTCGAGGAAACGAGCTTCGTCGAGCACATCCTGCGAGAAGACCCCTCCGGGGTCTATCCGCGCATGGACTTCGCCAGCCGCAACCGGTACCGGGGCGTGCTGGAGACCCTCGCGCGTCGCTGCCCGCTCGGCGAGATCGAGGTTGCCGAGGCGGTGGTGAGCTGGTCGCTCGAGGTATCCGCCGCCGAGCAGGCTGATTCTGCGAGCGGGCACGTCGGCTACTACCTGGCCGATGAGGGCAGGGCCGAGCTGGAGAGAAGCATCGACTACCGGCCCGGGACTCGCGACCGGGTGGACCGTGTACTGCACGCGCACCGGGGGCTCGCGTATTGGGGAAGCATCTCCGGCGTGACGGCGGTCCTCGCTGCGCTCCTCGGCTTCTACACCCTGACCGTCGGCGCATCGCCTGCGGCCACCACGCTGCTGATACTTCTCGCGATCCCGCTTCTCGCCGAGGTCGCACTCACCATCACCAATCGCCTGGCCGCGTGGGCGTTCCCACCGCGGGTCCTGCCCAAGCTCGACTACCTCCAGCCCATCGACCAGCCCCACCGGACCCTCGTGGTGGTTCCC
>SKKZ01000026.1 GCA_007123455.1 Coriobacteriia bacterium
CTGGTCCCTCAGCCCTCCCGACGAGCGAGAGGATCCACAGGTGGCCCGGTTCAGGCCTTTCAAGGCATACACGTACGCTCGGACGTCTCCCGACATATCGGAGCTGACCGCACCCCCCTACGACGTGATCTCCGACAAGCAACGGGCTGGCCTGCTCAGCCGTCACCCCCATAACGTCGTAGCCCTCGAGCTGCCGGAGGGACCCCTCGATCCCAGCGCAGCGGGCAACCGGTATACGACCGGCCGCCGCCGCTGGCGGGAGTGGAGGGATACCGGCGTGCTGGTCCGGGATCGCGTGCCCACCGTATACGTCCTCGAGCAACGCTACACGCTCGACGGGCACGAGGTCAGGCGGCGCGCACTCATCGGTGAGGTGGGCCTTCACGCCTTCGACGAAGGCGTGATCTTGCCCCATGAGAGGACCTTGCCCAAGGCTCTGGGAGACCGCTTCAACCTTACGAAAGCATGTGCCGCCAACTTCAGCCAGGTTTTCGGATTGTACAGCGACCCCGGCCGGATCACTGATCGCTATTTCGAAGCAGCGATGTCGGGCAGGCGGGTCATGACCGCGACCGATGATGACGGGGTCGTGAGCGACGTCTGGGCACTGACCGACGCGGATGCCCTGGCCGGTCTCGCCGGAGCGCTCGAAGACAAGCAGATCTTCATCGCCGACGGCCATCACCGCTACACGACCGCTCTCGCTTACCGGGACGAACGGCGCGCCGCGGCGGAAAAATCGGGTGTCTCGCCAACCGATCCCGCGTACGATTTCGTGATGATGGCACTCGTGAACATGGACGATCCGGGACTCGTGGTCCTGCCCACCCATCGCGTCGCCGACGCCGTTGGAGACTTCGATGCGGCATCGTTCCGTGATGCCCTCGCAGACACCTTCGAGCTCGAGGATCTTCCGGATGGCGTTTCCGCCGAGGATGCCCTTGCGTCGCTGGAGACGCCGGGATTCGTCGTCGCGATGCGCGGGAACGCCCTCCTCCTTGCGTCCCTGCCGGCCGATGGTGATCCCTCCCGGCTCATCCCGATCGACCGCTCCGATGCCTGGAAAGAGCTCGACGTCACCGTCTTGCAGGAACTCGTCCTCGACCCGCTACTCGACATCCATCCGGACCGGCCGCGGACGCTCGAGCGGCTCTCGTTCGTCAAGGACGCGGATGAGGCCATCGCCTCGGCTGAGAATCACGCTGTTGCGTTCATCCTGCGTGCCACACGCATGGATCAGATGCGTGCAGTAGCGACGGCGGGAGAGACGATGCCGCAGAAGTCGACATACTTCTACCCGAAGCTGCTCTCCGGTCTGGTTCTCCGCGCGATGGACTAGCGTCGCCTGACGCCGACGCCTGCGGCGTCCAGGTCGATTCGTCGCGGACAAACCACGCCGAGACGACATCGCTCGCAGAGCGGGCTACGGGGCCTGCATGTCTCGCGCCCGATGAGCCATGCAGCCAGGTCCAGAGTCCCCGGTGCCTCGGGACAGATGCGCGCGGCCGCAGCTTCGATCTCGGCGCGGTCGTCGTGCGCCACCAGTCCGCTCCGCAAGAATACCCGTCGCACCTGGACATCGAAGGCAACCTGCCCGCACTCGCGGCCCTTGAGCGGTACGCCGAAGTGGCGGGTGAGGATCTCGACGGCCATAACCGCCTTCTTGCGGCCGATGCCATCGAATGCCGAGAGACGCTCGGTGACCTCGAGCACGTGCGCGCCGTCCGGCCACACGCGTCGGGCATCACCCTCGTAGTCGTCGAGGAGCCGCCGTGCGGCCGAGGCCACCCACCGCGGCATGGTGTTCTTGAACCGATGCAACATGGGAGGCTGCTGGACGGCCTTGGCGACAGCGTCTGACTCGGAAGCAAGTCGCTCGAGGTCGAGATGGCCAAGTCGCTGCAGAAGCAGCCAGGGAGCCGCCCAGGCGCGCTCTGCGGGGATGCCCTGCGTGAAGAGCACGCCGAGCAGGAACGCTTCAGGCGAAGTGGCCAGCAGTTCGTCCGCTCCGGAGACTCCGGTGAACGATGAACCGGTTTGCGCCGCCCCGGCCGCCTGCAACTCCCGGCCATACGATACAAGTTCCGCACCGACCGCCACACGAACCTCCGGGGAGGACGGATGCGAAGATGCCACTCGTCTACCCGTCGAGCGACTCTTGCTTGATCTTGTGGATCAGCACCTCGCGCTCTTCAGGGGTGTACGCCTCTCCCACCTCGCGCAGGGCCGTGATGCGCGCTCCGAGGAGTATTCCACTCGCGATGCGATGGACTGCATGCAGGACGCACACGACCGCGAGGGCGCAGAACACGTTGCGCACAAACGACCAGAACGAACATGCACATACGTCTTCGGAAGAGTGAGACATGTTCATCGGCAGCCTCCCAGCCAGATCAGTCACACAATCAGTCGTGCATCCGGGCGAACGTGGGAATCCCGCAGCGCTCGACGCCGATCAGCGCCGCGGACCGTTGATGAGAAAGAAGGCACAGAACAGGCAGTACTCCTTGACTGCATGATCGCGGTCGACACTCGGGTCGAAGACAAGCGCCGGATCACTCGTCAGTTCATGCTGCGGTAGATCACAGCCCGCGAACGCGCACTTCGTAGGACAGCGATCGTGAAGCGTCGTCGAATGCAAACACTCGGCCTGCATCTCATCGTCACAGCCACGCATCTCCCAGCAACGAGCCATCAACATCCGCCTTTCGCGCCTTCCATGCCATGTCTGCGGATGATACACCGGGCGGGACACCCGTGCATATCGGGCCAGGTCTGAAGGGTACGATCCCTGATCCTAAAGAGATTGTGCAGCAGCGACATCAATGCACTATCCTGGGGTGTCGTGGAGGCGTCTGGTCCCCGGCATGCCGGGCGTTCCGCGGTCAGGTACAGCGGAATGGCCGCAGCCGCGGTCATGTGAACCTCGGGAGCATCGTGACGCAGACGACCAGGACGTTTCGCGAAGAGTACGACACTATCGTTGTCGGCGCAGGCCCGGCGGGCCTGATGGCAGCGCTGTATGCAGCGAGCAGGGGTAGCGTGCTCGTCCTCGAAGCCGCATCGATGCCGAGAGACAAGAGCTGCGGCGGCATGCTTAACGAGTACGCACAGGACTTTCTCGCCGGAATCGCACCGGTGCCTCGCGAGATGGTGCGCGCTCCCGAGCACGTCAACTTCCGTTACGTCGACTGGGACCGCGGCATCCGCAAGCCGACCTCCCTGCGTTTCCTCAATGTCGACCGCCGCGAATTCGACGACTGGCTCGTCTCCCTGCTACCCGATAACGTCGAGGTTGTCGGCTCGACTCCCGTCAGGAGCTTCACCCAGGATGAGAGTGGCGTATCCATAGTCGTCCGCACGGATGGCCGAGAACAGACGGTGCGCTGCAGCAACCTCGTGGGCGCCGACGGAGCCCGCTCCGCCGTTCGGCGTACGCTCGGCGAAGGAAGCGTGGCGACCTACGTCACGCTCCAGGACTTCTGCAAGCTTGAGGGTGAACTCGAACCTTACTTCGACTGTATCTACATGCGCGACATCGGTGACAGCTACGCGTACTCCTACATCGTGCCCAAGGGGGATCTAGCAATCGTCGGCTCGGTCTACTACCCCAAGACCAAGCGGCCGCACGAGAAGCAGGATCAGACGATGGATACCCTCCGAAAGACCCTGCCGCAGCTCGGGGAGAGGGTGAAACGCGAGGCCTCCGTCGCGCTTCATGTACGTTCGACCGCAGACATCGTGCCCGGGCGAGGAAGGGTACTGCTCGCCGGCGAGGCCGGAGGATTCATGTCGCCGACCTCGGGCGAGGGCATCTCGTATGCGATGAACTCAGGTGCCGCGGCAGGCAGGGCCATCGCCTCGGCGACACCCGATGACGCCCTTGCCGTCTACTCGGACGCGGTCGACCACATAAGCTCGAACATCCGCCGCAAGCTACGCTGGCTCCCGTTTATGGAGTCCTCGTGGGGCAAGTATCTCGCCGGTTTCGTGCCCACGCCCGTCGTAAGCAAGATCACCGAAGGACTTTAGGGCGCTACCGCTGCTCGAAGTTCTCGAACATGCGACTCGACGTGACGTCTGCCTGTCCCTGATACTTGCTCCCGAGCCCCGGCGTCCCGTACGGGCGATCGACCGGGGTTGTCATCTGGAAGAACGAGATCTGCCCTATCGGCATGTCAGGCATGAGCACGATCGGCAGGTTCGAGACGTTGGAGAGCTCGAGCGTAAGGCGACCGTCCCACCCCGGATCGACATAGCCGGCAGTCGAGTGAATGAGCAGTCCGAGCCGTCCGAGCGAAGACTTGCCCTCCAGGCGGGCCACGAGATCATCCGGGAGCACGACCCGTTCAACGGTCGTGCCGAGCACGAACTCTCCCGGGTGCAGAACGAACGGTTCTTCAGTGCTGGCTTTCACCAGCTCCATCAGCCCGTCCTGTTCCCGCGAGGGATCGATGTAGGGATACCGCGAATTGCGGAACACCTGGAAGCTGTCGCCCAGGTGAAGGTCGACACTCGATGGCTGGATGTCATCCGGATCGCAAGGCTCGATGCGGATGCGCCCCGCGAGCAACTGCTCCTTTATCGTACGGTCTGACAGGACCACGCCAGTGCCTCCTCTTCCCGAAGCAGCCGCACCCCCGGTATGAGGGCGCGGCTGTGTCGATCGGTCGACGTTCAGGGTCACCTTTTACGCGCACTTCGAGAAGCCGCAGGCGCGGCAGACCGCACACCCGCTCTCGTGTTCAAGCGCACCACCGCACTCCGGACACGCACCCGAAAGATAGTCGAGTGCGTCCATGCTCTTCACGACCCCGCTCGGCGCCTCGCCGGTGTGGACGTAGGAGAGAGCGTGCTCCATAACTATGCCGACCGCGTCGGCACAGGAGAGCACCTTGCCACCCTCGGCCCACGACGGGCTCGGGCAACGGATGCCACGCAGGTGCTTCGTGATCGCCTCGGGGTCTACGCCTGCGCGCAGAGAGACCGAGATCATGCGTGAAAGCGCCTCTGACTGAGAAGACGCGCACCCTCCGGACTTGCCCATCTGCGTGAAAACTTCGCAAAGGCCCTCGTCATCCCAGTTAACGGTCACGTAGAGGTTGCCGCAACCAGTCAAGATCTTCTCGGTGCGACCCTGAGTGACCAGCGGGCGTGGACGCGGCTCGATCTCCCCCGGACGCACGACGGTCTCGGTCGCCCCGCCTTTGGCGGTCTTTCCCGTCGAAAGGACCTGGTTGTCCTTCGACCCGTCACGATAGATGGTCACACCCTTGACGCCGAGCTCGTTGGCGAGGTCGTAGACGTGGCGCACGTCGTCGGCGGTCGCACCGTTCGCGAAGTTCACAGTCTTGGACACCGCGTTGTCCGTATGCTTCTGGAACGCAGCCTGCATCTTGACGTGCCACACCGGCTCGATGTCGTGAGCGGTGACGAACGCCCGCTGAATCTCCTCGGGCACCTCGTCGATGCCGTGAACACTGCCGTGGTCGGCGATGAGCGCCATGAGCTCCTGGCTGTAGAAGCCCCGCTTGATAGCAACCTCCTCGAACATGGGGTTGACCTCGATCAGCCGGTCGTTATCCATGACCGTGCGCACATAGGAGACCGCGAAGAGCGGCTCTACGCCGGAGGAACAGTTGGCGATGATCGAGAGCGTCCCGGTGGGCGCGATGGTGGTCACGGTCGCGTTGCGGATCGGGCCGCCCTCGGGCGTGTCGTAGACGGAGCCGGCGAAGTTCGGGAACTCGCCCCTCTCAGTGGCCAGCTTGCGGGACGCGGCCTTGGCCTCGGCATCGATGTAGCCCATGACCTTCTCGCCAAGCGCGACGGCGTCCTCGGAGTCGTACGGGATGCCCAGCTTGATGAGCATGTCCGCCCAGCCCATGACGCCGAGTCCGATCTTGCGGTTGCCGCGCGCGAGTTCGTCGATCTCGGGCAACGGGTACTGGTTGACCTCGATGACGTCATCGAGGAAGTGGATCGCACGATGCACCACGTCGCCGAGGCGGTCCCACGCGACAGTCGGACCGGTCTCCCCGACGGTGACGAATCGGGAGAGGTTCACCGAGCCGAGATTGCATGCCTCGTACGGCAGGAGCGGCTGCTCTCCACAGGGGTTGGTCGACTCGATCTCGCCGAGATGCGGCGTCGGATTATCGCGGTTGATACGGTCGATGAAGATGATGCCGGGGTCACCGGTCGCCCACGCCATCTGGACGATCTGCTCGTAGACTTCACGGGCATCAAGTTCCCCAGCGGCGGCACCGCTGCGGGGATTGCGCAACTCATAGGTTGTCCCGGCCTTGACGGCCTCCATGAAGTCCTCGGTCAGTGCGACCGATATGTTGAAGTTGGCGAAGTCACCGTCTTCCTTGCATGAGATGAAGTCGAGCACATCCGGATGGTCGATGCGCAGCACGCCCATGTTCGCACCGCGGCGTGTCCCGCCCTGCTTGACCGCCTCGGTCGCCTGGTTGAAGACGCGCATGAACGAAACCGGGCCACTGGAGACACCCTGGGTCGAACGAACCTGATCGCCCGCGGGACGCAGTCGCGAGAAGGAAAACCCGGTGCCCCCGCCCGACTTGTGGATGATGGCGGTGTCGCGCACAGCACCGAAGATGGACTCCATCGTGTCGCCTACGGGCAGGACGAAGCACGCAGAGAGCTGCTGGAGCTCGCGACCGGCGTTCATCAGGGTCGGCGAGTTGGGCAGGAACTCGAGTGAGGTCATCAGCTCGTAGAAATCCTGAGCGACCTCGGCCACCCTGGCGTCATCGCCACCCCAGACACGCTCGGCCGAGGCGATATTCTCCGCGACCCGGATGAACATGTCGCTTGGGTTCTCGATAGCGTTGCCATCTTGGTCCTTGCAGAGATACCTCTTCTGAAGAACCTTTACCGAGTTCGGCGTAAGTATCTCGTCGATCGCGCGCGAGTAGGTCGCTGCGCGTGTTGAATCCGGCATCATCTATCCCCTCTCCGACTCCCTCAGTGACGCTCCCCGTGCATGCGGCAGATGGAAGCGCACACAATATATAGTGCTGCTCGAGTGTAATGGCCTATATATTGTGCGTCAACAGCCTTCGGGACGAACGGTCTGCAGTTCGTGCCCAGCGGTCTTGTCGCCGATTCCAACGTGGCCGAGCGTACCCCGGGATGCGGTGAGCGGCGGCCGGATCGGCAGCGTACGTGCCCCGTACTTGCTTGCGCCCGGAAAGCGAAGGGCCGGCATCAGCCGGCCCTTGTAGACTCCATTGCTTGGAGAGCACACGTCCAGGCTAGACTGCCTCCACGCGGACAACCTCGGGGATGTCTTCCTTAATCACGCGCTCGACGCCGTTGGCAAGCGTCAGCTGCGACATCGGGCAGCCACGGCACGCGCCCATCAGGCGGACCTTCACGACCCCGTCCTCGGTGACCTCGACGAGCTCGACGTCGCCGCCGTCTGCCTGAAGCGCCGGGCGGATCCTCTCCAACGACTGCTCTACACGCTCCTTCATACGGAGCCCCTTCCTGATCGCGTTCCCGGCCGCACGGCGGCCGGCTCGTGTACGTTCCGGGATTCTAGCATAATCCTGACCAACTTGCTCAAGTATCCACACCGGGCCGGGAGCCTCGACGGGAAGCGGCCGGCCTCAACGCGAGAGAGCCGCCGGATGTGTTCAGCGACGTCCTACTCTCCCACGGCCTACACCGCAGTACCATCGGCGCTGGAGGGCTTAACTGCCGAGTTCGGAATGGGATCGGGTGTACCCCCTCCGCCATAGTCACTGAACACATCCGACGGCTCTCGCAGTCGGCATATGTCACGTATGCCGTTTTCAATGCGCTCAGAGGGCGCGGTTTCCGCACCCTGAGAGCTGCATAGCGCTTGAAGATCACTCGAATGAGATCAAGACCTCGGCCTATTAGTACTGCTCGGCTGAACACATTGCTGCGCTTACACCTGCAGCCTATCAACCTCGTAGTCTACGAGGGGCCTTACCTGGTTAACCCAGTGAGAGACCTCATCTTGAGATTGGCTTCCCGCTTAGATGCTTTCAGCGGTTATCCAAACCGAACGTAGCTAACCAGCGGTGCCACTGGCGTGACAACTGGTACACCAGAGGTTCGTCCATCCCGGTCCTCTCGTACTAGGGACAGCTTCTCTCAAGTCTCTTACGCCCACGGTGGATAGGGACCGAACTGTCTCACGACGTTCTAAACCCAGCTCGCGTACCGCTTTAAATGGCGAACAGCCATACCCTTGGGACCTGCTACAGCCCC
>SKKZ01000096.1 GCA_007123455.1 Coriobacteriia bacterium
CGCGACCCCGAGCTGCTCGTGCGCGACATCGAGCACTTCCAGAAGTACATCCCGGGTCCGGTGTTCGTGCTCAACGACTTCCTGCAGGGAGGGCGTGACTACACTGCCGCGTTCATCCGCGGGCTGTCGAAGATCAAGCTGCGCAACCCCATCGGCTTCGAGTTCTTCAAGCCTCCGGCCGAGGACTTCTTCCGGTTCCTGAACGAGCACCTCGACGACTACTCGGTCGAGATCAGCATCGAGACCCACGATGACGACGTGCGTGCCGCCTTCGGCAAACATCACTACACCACCGCGCAGGTCGAGGAGTCGATCGCGGCCGCGCTGCGTAACGGATGCTCACGCTTCGACCTCTACATGATGACCGGCATCCCGACGCAAACCGCCGAGTCGGTGCTCGAAACGCCGGGCTACATCGAGTCGCTTTACGACAAGATCGACAACGACAAGCGGCTGCTGTGCTTCTCCTCGCCGATGGCGCCCTTCCTCGACCCGGGCTCGAAGGTCTACGACGATCCCGGGAAGTACGGCTACACGCGTCTGGCCGACACGCTCGAAGAGCACCGCCAGCTGCTCGTGCAGCCGTCGTGGAAGTACATCATGAACTACGAGAGCCACTCGCTTTCCAAAGACGAGATGGTCGACACTACCTACGAGGTGGGGCTGCGTCTCAACCGCCTCAAAGGCCGTCTCGGCATCGTCGAGCCTGCTGTTGTCTCGCGGACCGAGGAGCGTATCCTGCAGGCGCGCGACGCCATGCAGCGTATCGATGCGGTGATGCAAAATCCCGACCCGGTGGCCAGGCAGCGTGAGCTCGACGGTCTGAAGGCAGAGATCGACGATTTGAGCGAGTCGACGGTCTGCGAGAAGACCGAACTCAACTGGCCCCGCTACGTGAGCGTGCGCAACGTCTACCACGTAGCGGTGTTGTGGCTGAAGGAGAATCTCGCTAACCTGTTCGGGTCCCGGAAGCGCCCCGCGCCCCGGCCTGTCTGTGAGACCCCGGAGGCCTGATGTCCGACACGACCGACGATCGAGACGCCACCGGCTCCGTGCCGGCGGCCGGTGAGCCGACCGCCGAGCGGGTGCGGGGCATCTTCTCGCTCATCGCCGACCGCTACGATCTCTTCAACATCCTCTCGAGCTTCGGGATCGATCGCTCGTGGCGCCGCGCCGCGGTGCAGGCTGCCAACCTGAAGACGTCGAGCCGGGTCCTCGACTTGTGTGCGGGCACCGGCGATCTTTCCCTCGCGCTCGCGCGACAGGGCAGACCCGCCGAGGTGGTCGGCACGGACTTCGTGCCCGAGATGCTCGCCGTCGCCGAGCAGAAAGCGCGCGGTTTCCGTGGGCGAACGAAGGTCTCGTTCTCCGTCGCCGATGCCCAGGACCTGCCCTTCCCGGACAGCTCGTTCGATGTCGCGACCGTGGCGTTCGGGGTGCGCAACCTTCCCGATCGGTCCGCTAACTTTGCCGAGGTCATGCGGGTGCTCAAGCCCGGCGGGCGCTACGTGATCCTCGAGTTCTCGCGACCCTCCTTCGCGCCATGGCGCTGGTTCTACCACCTCTACCTGCGGCTCGTGATCCCGGCCATCGGCGGACTGCTCACGCGAGACCGCGCATCCTTCGTCTATCTCAACGACTCGATCCGCTCGTTCCCCGCGCAGGGAGCGCTCGCCGCCGAGTTGCGCCACGCAGGCTTCACGGCCATCTCGTGGGAGGACCGCACCGGCGGCATCGTCGCCATCCACGTCGCAGTCAAGTAGAGCCGGAGAGGCGGGCAGAGGGAGGTCCGGCGCTCAGACAGCTTCGCCCGGCGGGGCCCTCGGCGCTTCGCGCCTCCCCCCGGGCTGCAGAACTCGCGGCGGACCTCCCTCTGCCCGCCTCCAGTCCCTGCGTGATGCTGGTAGAATGGCGTAACGCCGATCCCGAGGAGACGTGGATGCTACTCGCTGCCCGCTACGTGCTTCCAATCGCTGCGCCGCATATCATCGATGGCGCCGTGCTCGTCCATGGCGACCGCATCGTTGAGATCGGCGAACTCGAAAAGCTCAAGGCCTCCCATCCTGACGAGGAGATACGCGACTTCGGCCTCGCCGTGCTCATGCCCGGCTTCGTGGACCTGCACACCCATCTGGAGTTCTCTTCGATGCGTGGCCTCGTCGACGACCTGCCGTACTCGCAGTGGAAGATGCAGCTGCTCGACAAGGAGGAGCGCCTCGACTCCGAGGACTGGGAGGACGCGGCGCGCCTCGGTGCAGCGGAGGCCCTCCAATCCGGCATCACCACCATCGCCGACATCTCGGACTCCGGTGCCTCGGCGCGTGCCGCCGCGGGTGCCGGATTGCGTGCGGTCGTCTACCGTGAGGTCTCGACGATGAACAAGCGGGAGGTACCCGATGTCATGGCTCGAGCGAACGAGGACATCGCCGAGTGGCGCGAGTACGGCGACCCCTCCCGCCTGACGGTCGGCATCGCGCCCCACGCTACGTACAGCTGCCATCCCGAGGTCTACCGCCAGGCGGCCGAGAAGGCCATCTCCGAGGATCTGCCGGTCTCGATGCACGTCGCGGGCTCGAAGGACGAGTACGACTTCGTGAAGTACGGTAGCTCACGGCTTGCCGTCGACTATCGTGACATCTACTCAGGTGTGGACCTCGGCTGGCTTCCGACCGGCGTGAGCCCGGTCCGCTACCTCGACCAGTGGGGGATCTTCGAAGTGCCGAACATCCTCGCGGTCCACTGCACCCAGGTAGACGACGCCGACATCGAGATACTCGCCGACCGTGACGTCGCGATCGCGTATTGCCCGCGGTGCAACGCCAAGCTCGGCATGGGCGTGGCACCGCTCGGCAGTTTTCTGCAGCGCGGACTGCGGGTCGGCATCGGCACGGACTCACCGGCTTCGAACAACACGCTCGACATGTTCGACGAGATGCGGATCGGTCTGCTCATCCAGCGCTCCCTCAGCGGGTACGAGCCGCATCTCATCGCCCGACAGTTCGTGAAGATGGGGACGCTGGACGCGGCGCGTGCGCTCGGTCTGGACCACGAGACAGGCTCCCTGGAGCCGGGCAAGCAGGCCGACATCATCGCCGTGGACATCTCGCACAGCCATCAGATTCCCACTCTCTACCCGTACAGCACGCTCGTGCACACGGCCAACCAGGAGAACGTGGTCTTCACCATGGTCGCCGGTCAGGTTCTCTACGACTCCGGCCGATGGAGCCTTCTCGACATCGATCGCATCCAGGCGCGCGCCGAGGAGATGCGCGTCAAGCTCAGGACATAGCGATGCGCGAGCAGGGCATGGTCGTGTCGGTGGCCGACGGTATGGCGACGGTGTCGATCGAGCCTTCCGAGGCGTGCTCGTCGTGTGGCGCATGTGCCGCGGGCGCGGGAGGCAAGAGGATACTCGAGGGCGTCGTCGATACGCGCGGCGTGCATCCCGGCGACACCGTCGAGGTCGAGACTCCGGGCATCGCCCGGCGGCGCGCGCAAGGACTCGTGTATGTAGTTCCTGTGGTGGCACTCGTGGTCGGATATCTGGCTGGTTTCTTGCTTGGAACCTGGGCGGAGTTCGCTCCGGATGCTGTCGGTGCCCTGTTCGCGATAGGTGCGGGAGCCCTGGCTCTCGTCTCCCTCAAGTGGCACGAGCGCGCATCCGGCCGAACGGATGAACAACCGAGGGTGCGTGCTATAATCGCGCGGAGCCGCAGCCGTGAACCCCTATCGTCAGCGTAAGACGGGGCGGCCGGACCCACCAAAGTAGAAGGGAATCGACCCGTGAGTGACCAGGACTTCTTCTTCGACGAGGACGAGCCGACGACCGAGAAGCCGGCCGCAAAGCCTGCATCAAAGTCTGCCGCGAAGCCGACCGGCGACACCAAAGCTCCCGCGAGCGCGCCGCGCGCGAAGGCAGCACCCGCCGGCGCCCAGTCGGTGACCATGACCGTCGCCGCGCTTATCGGCGTCGTCGCACTGCTCGTCGGTATCATCATAGGCATCGTTATCCCGACCGGTGCCACCCAGCCTGCCGCGCCCATCGGAGGCATGCCTCCCGGCATGGGCACCGGTGAGCAGGCCCGTCCGCTCTCTCCCGAGGAGCTCGAGGGCGGCATGCCTCCGGGTCATCCCGAGATCGGCGGCACGGATGATGGCGCGGGCATGATGCCTCCTGCCGGCGAGGACACCGAGACTGCTGCTCCCGAGGGCGAGGGCGAGTAACGCGTGGCTATCAATAAGAGGAATTCGTCCCTCTGGGTCAAGATCGTAGTAGTCTTCGTGGTGCTCGCGTTCGTCGCCAGCCTGGTACCCGCCTTCTTCCTGGGTGGTTCGGGCCCACAGCCGACGAACGCCTCCACCGAGACCGGTGCCACGCTGGAGCGTATCGCCAACGATCACGTGCCTGCAGTGGCGTCGAGTACGGCGGCCCTCCAGGCCGATCCGGAGGACTACAATGCGCTCGTCAACCTCGGTAACGTCTACTACGACTGGGGCCTCCAGATCATGCAGGCGCTCGGCAGCGGCACGGGGCACGACCTTCCGATGTGGACCGCAGCCGTGTCCTCTTACGAGCGGGCACTGGCGATCGAGCCCGGCGACCCGAACGTCGAGGTCGACATGGCCATCGCGTATTTCTACTCGGGCCAGACGCCGCGGGCTATCGAGGTCGCCGAGCGGGTGATGGCCGAGTCTCCGGAGTTCGCACCTGCCTATTACAACGGCGCCATCTTCTACCGGGCCTCGGGCCAGACCGCCGATGCGGTCGCCGCGCTCGAGCGCTATCTCGAACTAGAGCCGGAGGGACAGAGCGCCTCTGCCGCGTACAACATGCTCGCCGAGATGCAGGCCGAGTCGGCCGAGACTACGACACAGCCATAGCGTGCGTGCATGCGTGACCGGACTCACGGGGCGGCGCCATACGGCGCCGCCCTTGCGATATCCGTCAGACGGGCTCCTCGGATACGGTGGCGATCGCCTCTTCCATCGACGATGCGGTGGAGAAGATGCCGTTCAGACGCGTAAGCGACAGGATGTTGTCGACCGTCTCGTTGGTTACGAGCACCAGCCGCCCTCCCTGGGCGCCGTACTCCTTCGACAGGCTCAGCAACAGACCGAGACCCGAGCTGTCGAGGTATTCGAGAGATGACAGATCGACGATCGCCGCCGGTGGCGACTTCTTGAGTATCCGGTCGATGCTCATGCGAAACGACGCGCACTCACCGTAGTCGAGATCCCCCGCGAGTCTCAGGACCCAATGGTCGGGCTCCTGTGTCAGGTCTATCGTGAGAGACATCAAGGTCCTTTCTTCGGCGCGGATTCACCACAATGGTACCCGTATTCGGCAGACAGGTATCGCACCTGCGGGTTGCCGATACGGGCCCGGTTTTCATCTTCAGGGTACCGAAACCTGTGTAGGTTTGGTGCGGGGAGTACAGGCACGGTACAATCTTGCAGGCTGTTGCTTATACCGTAGGGAGCGAGACTGGCGATGGAACTCGATATAATCACCGAGCAGGCCGACGGGATCTGTACGATGTCTCTCAACGGCGAGGTGGACGTCTACACCGCTCCACGCTTGAAAGAGACGTTGATACAGCAGATAGAGTCGGGGTGCGCACGTATCATCGTCGACCTCGAGGAAGTCGGGTTCATCGACAGCTCCGGCCTCGGCGTTCTCGTCGGCGGCCTGCGCCGTGCCAAGGAGCGCGACGGCACGATCCGGCTCGTTTGTACCCGCGACAACATCCTGAAGATCTTTCGTATCACGGGCCTGGACAAGGTGTTCGCTATCTTCCCGAGCGCCGGCGAGGCCAGCGAGTTCTAGATACCGGGTGTCGCCGGTTACATTCAACAGAAGGGTGTCTCGTTGTTCGGCATAGGTGGAACCGAGCTGCTCATTATCGTGGTGTTTGTGCTGCTCATCTTCGGACCCGAGAAGCTGCCGCAGTTCGGGCGCACCATCGGTCAGATGATGCGCGAGTTCAAGCGCGCCCAGGAAACCATGGAGTCGGTCATCCGTGCCGAGGTATACGCCGACAAGCGTCCCTCCGCGGGCACCGGCGACGTGGAGGGTGACGGGGACGAAGACGAGGACGGCGAGCGTCTCGATGTCGAGCCGCCGAAGCGCGTGCCGGGCGTGCCGCTCATTCCCGATGACACGGTGCCCGACGATGAGGACGAGGAGGAAGAGGAGTAGCCCCGGGGCGATTCCTCGGACCACACGATGCCCATCGGACCCAAACGGCTACCCATCACGGAGCATCTGCGCGAGCTCCGTTCCCGTCTGACCGTCGTCATCGCCGTGCTCTTTCTGGGTACCCTTGCCCTGTACATCCCGGCACCCGTGTTCTTCCGTTTCGTGATGCAGCCTATCCTTCATATCTTCGAAGGCCAGGAACTCGTCCTTCTGAATCCGTTCGAGTCGTTCACGCTGCGCTTCAAGACCGCGTTCTTCGCGGCACTCACACTCGGTAGCCCCATCATCATCTGGCAGATCATGGCGTTCTTCCTCCCCGCGCTCAAGCCGAGGGAGCGCAAGTGGCTCGTGCCCACGTTCGGGGCGATGGTCCTGCTCTTCGCGGCCGGCATCACCTTCGCCTACACGATCATCCTGCCTACGGCGTTCGTCTGGCTCGCGCGTCAGGTGTGGGAGGGCGTAGCGCAGATGCCCGAGGCGAGCACGTACTTCTCGGGTGCGATCATATTGATCCTCGGCTTCGGCGTGGCGTTCCAGTTGCCCGTGATCGTCTTCTATCTCCTGATCTTCAACGTCGTCCCCTACGAGACACTGAGGAAGAACTGGCGGATCGTCTACACGGTGCTGGCCGTACTTGCGGCTATGGTGACCCCGCCCGATCCGGTGACGATGCTCGCCTTCGTAGGCGTATTGATCGTGCTGTACGAACTCACTCTTGCGCTTGCCCGGGTCATCCTGACGAGGCGTATCGAGCGCGCGAAGAAGCTCGGATACTGAGCGAAAGGTTCTGCACGTGCACGAGATGGGCATAGTCAGCGGCATCCTCACCGCCTCGGTCGACGCAGCGGCGCGTCAGAACGCGACCGCCATCAACGAGATCCGGATCCGTGTTGGTGAGCTCACCGAGATCGTCGACGACGCGTTGTACTTCGCATTCGAGGCACTGACCCCCGGGACGCTCGCGGAAGGCGCGACACTCGTCGTCGAGCATGTACCCGGGCGATCGAAGTGTGTGGAGTGCGGCACGACCTTCAACCACGGTCGGTTCGACGTCGAGTGCGTCGGGTGCGGGAGCTACTTCTGTGAAATGGTGGAAGGCCGCGAGCTCGAGATCGAATCTATCGACATCGACCTGCCCGACGAGCCCGACACCGGGGAGACGCCGTGAAGATAGACCTGTCAAAGCCGATCCTTGACCGCAACGAGCGGATGGCGGCCGAGAATCGCGCGCTCTTCGACGAGCACGGCGTGTTCGTGCTCGACCTGCTCGCATCTCCGGGAGCCGGCAAGACCTCGACGATACTCGCCACCATCGGGGCTCTGCGCGAGCGGTACCGCATCGCGGTGATCGAGGGCGACATCGCAAGCGACGTCGACGCGCAGAAGATCAAGGCGCACGGCGTGCCGGCAGTCCAGATCAACACGGGAGGCGCGTGCCACCTGGAAAGCGACATGATCCGCCGAGCGGTCGACGCCCTGGAGATCACCGAGATCGACCTGCTGATCATCGAGAACGTCGGCAACCTGGTCTGCCCGACCGACTTCGATCTCGGCGAGCACGCCAAGGTGATGATCCTCTCCGTCCCCGAGGGACACGACAAGCCGTACAAGTACCCGAACATCTTCGGGCGCGCCGAGGCGGTCATCCTCAACAAGTACGACACGATGCCGGTGTTCGACTTCGATGAAGCCGAGTTCCGCGATGTAGTGCGGCGACTCAACGCCACCGTCCCGGTCTTCCCGATGTCAGCGACGCGCGGACAGGGTGTCGAGGCGTGGGCGGAGTGGCTCGCTGCACGCATCGAGGCGCAGCGCGCCGCAGCTACCCGCTGAACGCGTTGCACGCCGGAAGGAGCACGCATGGACCGTGACGCTGCGATCGCACTCGTCGAGGAACGCATCCCGAATCGCAACCTGGTCAACCACTGCATCGCCGCCGAGGTCATCATGGAGGCACTCGCCCGCCATCTCGGATTGTCCGGGGACGACGTGGCCCGGTGGGGCCTCGCCGGACTGCTGCACGACCTCGACTACGCGCAGACCGCCGATGACCCCGAACGCCACGC
>SKKZ01000048.1 GCA_007123455.1 Coriobacteriia bacterium
AACCTCACGTATGGGTAATCGCCATCCCGTCGGCGCACCCTTGAGCAGTGGATCGTGAGACAGGGATAGGTGGGTCTTGGCCATGCAGACGGGCATCCGGCGACAGGAAAGGACCCCCACCGGAGCGGTGGGGGTCCTTTCCGAGAATGAAGAAGAGCCCTCAGATCGGAGCCTACCATACTTCGTTCACGCATGCACGAACTCACTTGGATGGCCCTGCCTGCGATATCTTGAAAGCATCGGTAGGGGTCGAGATCAGCAACTCAGGCATGCGAAGAGCCGGCCCCCTCGGGAACCGGCTCTCGTGAAGTGCGTATGGTGGGCCGTGTAGGGGTCGAACCTACGACCTTGGGATTAAGAGTCCCCTGCTCTGCCAGCTGAGCTAACGGCCCGAATGCTCGCATATTGTACCCGCTGCCGAAGAGAATGCAAACCGCCCAGGCAGGGGTCAGATCATCATCACGACAGCCCGATGACGTTGCCCCCGGCGTCGATGTCGATGTGCTCACCGGCGGGTTTCGCCGGAAGGCCCGGCATGGTGGTCATCTCGCCGCACAGTGCGTATACGAAGCCCGCGCCCGCCGAAACATGAACCTCACGTATGGGTAATCGCCATCCCGTCGGCGCACCCTTGAGCAGTGGATCGTGAGACAGGGATAGGTGGGTCTTGGCCATGCAGACGGGCATCCGGCCGAACCCGAACCGCTCGAAAGCCGCAATCGCCCGCTCGGCAGCCGGGCGCAGATCGACGCCGTCGGCACCGTAGACGGTCGTGGCAATGCGCTCCATCTTCTCGACGATCGACGCATCGTCGGCATAGGTGAGCGTGAACGACGACGGCTCCTCACACGCCTCCACGACGGCTCGGGCCAGATCGATTCCGCCCTGCCCGCCCTCGGCGTGCATCCGGTGCGCTACCACGCGAAACGCTCCGGCCTCGGCCGCCCGCTCGGCGATGAGCGCATGCTCGGCAGGCGAGTCGGATTCGAAGGCATTGATGGCGACCACCACTGGAACGCCGAGTGCCCTCACGTTCTCGATCTGTTTGACGAGATTGGACATGCCGTCTTCGAGCGCATCCAGGTCCTCGGAGAGCAGCGCCGGTTCGAGCGAGTCCCCGGACGTGATGGTGTAGCGACCCGAGTGCATCTTGAGCGCGCGCACCGTGCAGACGAGCACGGCGGCGTCGGGCTCCAGCCCGGAGGCACGGCACTTGATGTTGGCGAACTTCTCGGCGCCGAGATCCGCACCGAAGCCGGCTTCGGTCACGACGTAATCGGCGAGCTTCAGTGCGATGCGGTCCGCAACGATCGAGCTGTTGCCCTGTGCGATGTTCGCGAACGGCCCGGCGTGCACGAAGACCGGCCCGCCCTCGAGGTCCTGCATGAGGTTCGGCTTGATGGTCTCTCTCATGAGCACGGTCATCGCTCCGGCGACCTTCAGGTCCTCGGTGGTGACCGGATTCCCTTCAGCCGTGCGCGCAACGATGATGCGGCCGATGCGCGCGCGCAGATCCTGCAGGTCCTCGGCCATCGCAAGGATCGCCATGAGCTCGCTTGCCACCGAGATCTCGAAGCGCGTCTCGCGCGGCACGCCGTGCATCGGCCCGCCGAGGCCGATCACCACCTTGCGAAGCGCCCTGTCGGAGATGTCGAGCACGCGTGGCCAGTCGATGGTGTGCGGCGCGATACCCAGTTCGTTACCGTGGTGCAGATGATTGTCGATAAACGCAGCGCACAGGTTGTGGGCCGCCGTGATGGCGTGCACGTCACCGGTGAGGTGCAAGTTGATATCCTCCATCGGCACCACCTGGGCATAGCCACCACCTGCCGCACCGCCCTTTATGCCGAACACCGGGCCGAGTGAGGGCTGCCTGATGCAGGAGAACGCCGAGTGCCCGACCGCGCGCAGCGCCTGTCCGAGGCCGACGGTCGTGAGCGTCTTGCCTTCGCCGAGCGGCGTGGGCGTGATCGCGGTGACGACCACGTAACGGCCGTTTGGCCGGTCTTGGAGGCGATCGAGGATCCTGAGCGAGACCTTGGCCTTGAAGCGGCCGGTCGGCGCGACCTCGTCAGGCTCGATGCCGACCTCATCGGCGATCTCGCGTGCGGGCCTCAGGCGGGCCTGATGGGCGATATCGATGTCGGTCAGCATGCGCATCACTCCTCAAGGTCGTGATACACGACGGCCCGCACGTAGCGGGCCGTCGTCAGGCTCTATTGGGGTGGGTAACGGGACTTGAACCCGCGGCCTCCGGAGCCACAGTCCGGCGCTCTAACCAACTGAGCTACACCCACCATGAGTGGCTTGGCACGCCCGGAGGGATTCGAACCCCCGACCTAGAGATTAGAAGTCTCCCGCTCTATCCAGCTGAGCTACGGGCGCGTATACACGCGTCCAGGGAGTGCCGAAGCAGTACGGTACTCTCCGTCGCGCAGAGTTGTCAATGGAGCGGCCGACGGGACTCGAACCCGCAACAACCAGCTTGGAAGGCTGGGGCTCTACCAATTGAACTACGGCCGCATCCTGGTCGGGCCGGCCGGATTCGAACCGACGACCCTCTGCTCCCAAAGCAGATGCGCTACCAAACTGCGCTACGGCCCGACCTGATGCGCCCCCCGCCTGCCGGAGCGCCCTTGAGGGCCGACATGCCTGAGGGCAAAGGTCAGTATAGATTCTGCCTGGCCGGGGGGCAAACCGCACGATTCGCGCGCGCTCACTCTCCTGCGGTCTCGATCAGATCGTGCAGCGCCCGCAGAGCTGCACCGCGGTGACTGATCTCGTTCTTCTCTTCGGTGGAAAGCTCGGCCATCGTCCGGCCGGGGGCCGCATCGGGCCAGAACAGTGGGTCGTAACCGAACCCCTGCTCGCCACGGAGTTCAGTGCCGATGCGACCCTCGCACGCCCCCTCGGCGACGAGTTCGGTACCATCGGGCCACAGAAGGACGATCACGCTGCGGAACCGCGCTTCACGGCGGACAGGTGGCGTGTCGGCAAGCGCGAGCAGCAACCGCGCGTTGTTCTCGGCATCGGTAGCGCATGCCCCTGCGTACCGACTCGAGTAGACGCCCGGCTCGCCGTCGAGTGCATCGACTTCCAGACCGGAGTCATCGGCAAGCGCGGGCAGGCGGTAGATCTCGTGCGCCGCGAGCGCCTTGATGCGGGCGTTCTCTTCGAACGTCTGCCCCGTCTCATCGGGCTCGGGCCAGCCGCCGAGGTCGGCTGCGGCCACGAACTCCCAACCGGTGAAGGCGAGCGCCGCACGGATCTCGTCGACCTTGTGGCGGTTGCCGGTGGCGACCACCACGCGGGTACCGGGCACCATACCTGCCGCGGAGCGCTCAGAGTTCGGCGACATCGACGTCCTCCGCCACGATACGGCGCTGGAACTCGACGAGTCGCATGATGCCCGCCGATGACAGGTCGAGCATCTCGTCGAGTCGCGCGCGATCGAACGGCGTCCGCTCCCCGGTGCCCTGCACCTCGATGAAGCGGCCGCGGCCGTCCATGACGACGTTCATGTCTATCTCGGCCACCGAATCTTCGGCGTAATCGAGATCGAGCATGCACACCCCGTCGACCATGCCTACGGACGTGGCTGCGACGAAGTCGATGAGCGGCAGCTCGGTGATCTTCCCGAAGTCGCGCCAGGTGACGAGCGCGTCATGCATGGCCAGATAAGCCCCGGTGATGGCAGCGGTGCGTGTGCCGCCGTCCGCCTGGATGACATCGCAATCGACGTTCATGGTCACTTCGCCGCCCATCGCCCCCATGTCGATCACCGTGCGGAGCGAGCGGCCGATCATCCGTTGGATCTCGTGGGTGCGCCCCTTCAGGCCGCCACCGGACGACTCGCGGCGGCTGCGCGTGTGGGTAGAAGCGGGCAGAAGCGCATACTCCGCGGTCACCCAACCCTTGCCGCTTCCCCGTCGCCACTGGGCAACACTCTCGGTCACGCTCGCTGCGCAGAGCACCTTGGTGTCTCCGAGCTCGAACAGGCAGCTGCCGTGAGCGTGCCGAAGATAGCGGCGCGTCACGCGGACGGGCCTGAGTGCATCATGCGAACGCCCCTCGGAACGGTTCATGAATCGATCTCCCTCTCATCAGCCGAGGCCACAACGACCTCGTACGCATCGAATTCGCGCGCAACCGACACCGGGCCGTCGAAGACGGCGGCCGCCTGTGCGAGCATCGCGTCGCGGTCGTTGGTCGGCCACACATGCGTGAGAACGAGCTGTCCCGCTCCGGCGTCACGCGCGAGTTCTGCTGCCTCGATGGCGGTTAGGTGCGGCGCCGCACCACGATACTCCTCGGGCAGCGTGGCCTCGGCCAGCAACAGGTCGCATCCGGTCGCCAGACGCAACGCGGTGTCACCGGGCGCGGTGTCGGAGGTGTAGCAGAGCGTCGATGCGCCGTCCGAGATCACGAGCGCGAACGACTCATCGGTGTGGTCGGTCCGACGCGGCGTGACGAGCAGGTCTCCGACGGTCACGGTCTCGCCGTCGCGCATGTCGTGAGTGCTGAACGCCGCTGCAAGTTCCGAGTTGCCCCGATCGGACAGAAAACAACCCATAGCCTTGAAGAGGTTCGCAGGAAGGCAGAGCGGGAGCGGGTCGGCGGGTCCCTCTGGCGCATAACGCAGCAGGGCCTGAAGCGAGTAGAGATCGAGGAAGTGATCGGGGTGCGCATGCGAGATGAAGACCGCGTCGAGCGCGAGCGGGTCGATGACCGAGGACAGGTTGGCAAGTGCGCCGTTGCCGCAATCGAGCATCACGGCGGTGTCCGGAGTCTGCACGAGATAGCCCGCACACGCCTGACCGGGACCTGCATACGACGCCGAGGAGCCTAACACCGTCAGCCGCATACCGCGTCCTCCGTCCCTTCCCTCAACAGCATGAGTCGATCGTGCGAAACCAGCGTCGCCAGCTCCTCGAGCCCGACGCGCTCGGCAGCCGTTATGCGCTCTCGCAGCACCCGCGAGCCGAGCCGGGCGAACTCGGCAGGGTCACCGGTGGTGCAGAAACGATGTCCGGCCCCGGGAGTTCCACTTCCCCGGACAAGATGCCCCCGTGATTCGAGGGTCTCGACGACCTCGCGAGCCGTCTCCTCGGCGGAGGAGATCAAGCGTATCCGTGGACCGACCACCTGCTGGATTGCGGCCTGAAGCAGTGGGAAGTGGGTGCAGCCGAGCACGAGCGTGTCGATGCCGGAGCGCTTGAGCGGCTCGAGGTAGCCGCGCGCCATCTCGTAGAACGACGGCCTGATGAAGACCTCGGAGGACTCGGCGACCCACTCCTCGAGCGCACCCGGACCCATGCGCAGTCCGGCCTCGACGACATCTACGAACTTCGGTGTGGCGACCGAGAAGACGGTCACTCCGGCATCGAGAGCACGCGCCGCCCTGCTGTACGCCCCCGACTCGATCGTGCCGATCGTGCCGATGACGCCCACACTCCGGTTGACCGTCGCACGGACCGCGGCGCGAGCGCCGGGTTCGACCACGCCGATCACCGGCACGTCGAACGCCTTCTGCGCGAGCATGAGACCCGCTGCCGTTGCGGTGTTGCATGCGATGACGATCAGTTTCACCGGAGCACGCTCGAGCCACGTCCCGATCTCGAGTACGAACCGGCGAACCTCCGTGAGGTCACGGGGACCGTAGGGACACCGCGCCGTATCGCCGAAGTAGACGATGCGTTCGTGCGGCAGGGCGCGGGCGACCTCGCGAGCGACGGTCAGGCCTCCGAGCCCCGAATCGAAGATGCCGATCGGCAGTGTTTCCATACCGTGAGTATACCGCTCGAATGTACGGGATGGACCGCCGGTGCGCGACGCTACGGAGCGGCTACTATACGCTCGAGTTCCGCGGCGATATCGTGAACCGGGAGGACGACTGACACGGCACCCAGATTCACGGCGGCCTTGGGCATACCGAATACCGTCGATGTCTCCTCGTCCTGTGCGATGGTGACGGCCCCGGCATCACGCATGACCTTCAGCCCGGCAGCCCCATCAGCGCCCATGCCCGTGAGGATGACCCCGACAGCGCCCGCCCCACACGAGGCGGCGACCGACTCGAACAGCGTGTCCGCAGAGGGCACGTGTAGCTGGCCGGCGCCCGGCTCGTGGAGGCGCATCGTCCCGTCACCAAAGGTCAGATTGCTGCCGGTCGGCGCCAGGTAGGCGACCCCGGGAAGCACGGGCATGCCGTCCTGGGCGACTACTACCCGCATGGGACAACCCGCGTCGAGCCACCCGACGAGACCGGGAACGAAACCGTCCGCGATGTGCTGCGCTACCAGAACGGGCAGCGGGAAGTCAGCCGGCAGGCGGCCGAGTACGTTGAGCAGCGCCGAGGGCCCTCCCGTCGACGAGCCTATCGCTGCAATCCCGGGGCGAACCTTCGTCTCTGCACCGCCACGGCCTCCTGACACCGCAGAGGGCCTTGACGCCCGGATCCCGCGCACGTGCGTGATGACGGGAACGCGGGAGAGCATCTTGACGCGACTGATGATGTCAGCAGCGATGTCTTGCAGGTCCGCCCAGTCCCGCGGCTCGGGCTTTCTCATAACCTCGAGCGCACCGGCATCGAGTGCGTCGAACGCCCGGCCGATACCCTCACCGTAGACAGATGAAGAGACCACGAGCACGGGCACGGGCGTGAACGCCATGATGTGTTCGATGGCTTTGAGGCCATCCATCCTCGGCATGTGGATATCCATGGTGACAAGGTCCGGACGCAGCTCGGCAGTCAGCTCGACTGCTTCCGCGCCGTCCGTGGCCAAGCCGACGACCTCGATCTCATCGTCACTCGCAAGGATCTGTGCAAGCATCTCCCGAGCGACCGCCGAGTCATCGGCGACCAGCACCCGTATCCTGCGTTCAGTCACACGCTCCGCCTTCTCCACTTATCGGATGAGCCGCTCGACCGTGTCCAACAGGGTGTCCTGATTGAACACCGATTTCGTGATGTAGCCATCGGCACCGGCCTCGATGCCCTCGGCCTTCTCTTCCTCGCGCTCGAGCGAGGTCACGATCACCACCGGCACCTTGCTGAGGCCGGGGTCGCCCTTGATCGCGCGCGTCAGATCGAACCCACTCATCCGGGGCATCTGGACGTCGGTGACGACCGCGTCGACGTCAAGCCCTCCCCTGAGCAACGAAAGACCCTCGGCGCCGTCCACTGCGACTTGTACATGGTATCCCGCAGCCTCGAAGATCGAGCGCTCCAGTTCCCGGGTGGTGAACGAGTCCTCGCAGATGAGCACGGTGCGCGGGCCGATCTCTCCGGCTTTCGAGGAGTCGTCCTGCAAGTCCCGCCTGCGCCCTCCACGGCGCGAATTGGCCATCAGGTCCGGAACGCTGAGGATCGGCACGACCTCTCCGGCCCCGAGGATCGTGACGCCGGCGATGTTTTCAACGCTGCGCAGATGGGTGCCGAGCGTCTTGATGACGATTTGTTGCTCTCCCACCAGTTCGTCGACGATGAAGCCCGTGCGATGGCCCGAGAAACCCACGGTGACCACGGGAACCTTCGGGGCTCCCTCCTGATTCCCGCCGTCAACACCGAGAATGTCGGACACACGTACCAGCGGATACGTGCGCTGCCCACGCCGGATGGCCTCACGACCCTCGACCTTGATGACGTCGTCGCGCTCGGCCAGCAGCGTCTCCTCGATCGCGGTCGTAGGCAGCGCGTAGAGGACCTCGCCCACGCGGACCATGAGCGCACGGATGATCGCGAGGGTGAGCGGGATGGTCAGACGGAAGGTAGTACCCTGCCCCTTCTCGCTGAACACGTTCAGGTCACCTTTGAGCCTCTCGACTATGTGCTCGCGAACGACATCCATGCCGACGCCGCGGCCGGAGACCTCGGTGATGATGCTGTTGGTGGAGAAGCCCTTCTCGAAGATGAGGAAGAGTGCCTGACGATCGGACATCATGTCAGCCTCTTCCCGAGAAGCGTACCCTTTGCGGACGGCGGCAGCCCGCACCTTTTCGGGGTCTACGCCCGCACCGTCGTCGGTGATCTCGATGATGATATGGTCGCCTTCGGGACGCGCCGAGATGCGTATCGTGCCGGTGGCGGGCTTCCCGCATGCTACGCGGTCCTCGGCAGACTCGATTCCATGGTCGACCGCGTTGCGCATGATGTGGATGAGCGGGTCGTTGATCGCCTCGAGAACCTTCTTGTCGAGCTCGGTGTCCTCTCCTTCGAGTACGAGTTCCACATCCTTGCCGAAGGAGCGGG
>SKKZ01000059.1 GCA_007123455.1 Coriobacteriia bacterium
CGATGAACCGAATGCTCCTCGGTGACGTCGGCACAGGCAAGACCGCGGTCGCCGCGCATGTGCTCGCCGCGGTAGCCGACACGGGGACTCAGGCAGCCATGATGGCCCCCACCGAGGTACTTGCTGTGCAATACGCAGAGCGCGTGGGGCCACTTCTCGACCAGGCCGGCATTACATGGGATCTTCTCACCGGTTCGCTTCCGGCAGGTCAGCGAGCCGAAGTGCTCGAACGCGTCGAGTCGGGGATGACGACCGTGCTCTTCGGTACTCACGCGCTGATCGAGCGCGGCGTCGTCTTCAAGCGCCTCAGCGTCGCCATCGTCGACGAGCAGCACCGCTTCGGAGTCGCTCAGAGGCTGGCTCTTCGGCAAAAGGGTACTGCGGCGGACATGCTCGTGATGACCGCGACGCCGATACCCCGCAGCCTTGCGCTCACGCGCTTCGGTGACTTGGAGATCTCGTATCTCCGTGAGCGTCCACACGGAAACGGAGAGCCACGGGTCGGCACCCGTCTCGTCAGCAAAGCACAGCGCGGTACGGCCTACGAAGAGGTCCGTTCCGCGGTCAGGCAGGGTCGGCAAGCGTATGTAGTGTGCGCTCTGGTTGACGAGTCAGACGCTCTTGCCGCGCGCTCGGCGAACGCGGAGGCACGCCGTCTCCAGCGCGAGGTGTTCCACGACCTCAAGGTCGGGCTCCTTACCGGCAAGATGACCCCCGCCGAGCGGCTCGATGTAATGCGGCGCTTTCGTCAAGGAACCGTCGACGTGCTGGTGGCTACCACGGTGATCGAGGTCGGCGTCGACGTCCCGAACGCCACCGTCATGCTCGTTGAAGATGCCGAGCGATTCGGGCTCGCTCAATTGCATCAGCTCCGCGGTCGTGTCGGTCGCGGCATACATCCGGGCTCGTTCCTGCTCTTCGCAGACCCGAAGACCGCCGAGAGCCGTGCGCGTATGAAAGCAGTGGTGTCCACCACCGACGGGTTCGCGCTCTCCGAGGAGGACCTGCGACTGAGGGGGGCAGGACAGGTCATGGGTGAAGCACAGCACGGAGTTGCCGAGCTGATGGTGGCCTCCCTCGTTGATGACGCCGATCTTCTCGACATGGCACGCGCTGATGCAAGGGAGCTCGTCGCCACCGATCCTCATCTGAGTGCTCCCGAACACGTTGCCTTACAGGCGGCCGCGCGGAGTCGCTTCGCCGATCTATGGACATGGGTGAGCAGCGGATGAGAGTGGTTGCGGGAACCCATCGGGGCAGACGGATCGGAGCCCCCGCCGGCACAAACACCCGACCGACTTCCGATCGAGTCCGTGAAGCGATGTTCTCGCGCATAGACGCAGTGATTGGCGGGATACCGGCGAACACGAGCGCACTCGATCTCTTCGCAGGGAGTGGTGCGCTCGGCATCGAGGCCCTATCGCGCGGCGTATCACGCGTCACCTTCGTGGAGCGTGATGCCCGCGCACTTTCCGTGTTGCGGGACAACCTGGAAAAGCTCGAACTCGGCGCGCGGTCGTCCGTCGTCGCGAGTGATGCACTGCACCTCGGGAAAGTCGGCACTCCGCCCGGCGCACCCTTCGCGTTGCTCTTTCTCGACCCTCCTTATAGAATCAACAAGTCCGAGGTCAGGGAAGTCGTGGAGCGCCTGATGCGCAGCGGTTCCCTCGCGGAGGGGGCGCTGCTCGTCTGGGAACATGGCTCCTCGGACCGCCCCGAGTGGCCCTCGGACCTTGAGGATCTCGGGAAACGCCGCTACGGTGACACCACAGTCAGCATGTCCAGAACGGGAGAGGGGGGGACCGGGTGAAACGAGGCATGTGTCCCGGCACCTTCGACCCGGTCACATCGGGCCATCTCGACATCATCGAGCGAGCATCGACCCTCTTCGATGAACTGGTCGTCGCAGTAGCCTACAGCCCGGACAAAGGCGGGGGACCGCTCTTCTCCATCGACGAGCGATGCGAATTCATCGAATCGGCCACTTCACATCTCACTAACGTTTCAGTGCGCCCTTTTGATACTCTTCTGATTGAATTCGCGATCGAGGTCGACGCATCGGTAATCATCAAGGGTCTTCGAGCAGTCACCGACTTCGAACGAGAGTTTCAGATGGCCCAGCTGAACTACCGTCTTTCTCCCGATATCGAGACGATGTTCATAATGGCCATACCCGAGTTCATGTATCTGAGTTCATCGGCAGTCAAAGAGATAGCCCGACACGGCGGATCGGTCGGTGGTCTGGTGCCCGAAGAGGTGCAGCAGGCCCTGGCGAGACGCCGGGCGGGGTCCCGTTAGGGAGGAAGTTCATGGATATCATGGCTTTGATCGACAGGATCGAAGAGCTTGTGGACAACGGGCGCTCCGTCCCGTTGACCGGCTCGAAGATGGTCGATCCTGAGAGGGTATACGAGATCATCGATGAGGTCCGGGCCCAGTTTCCCGATGAACTCAAGCAGGCACGCTGGATCGTCAAGGAGCGCCAGGAGATGCTCGAGGAGGCCGAGAAGGAGGCCAACCGCATCCTCGAAGACGCTCGCGACCGTGCTCAGTCGATCGCGAGTGAACAGGAGATCGTGAAACTTGCCGAGCAGCAGGCGGCAGCGATCATGGACGACGCCCGCACCAAAGAGCGGGAGATACGCCTGGGTGCCGAGGACTATGCTGATGAGATGCTTGCGAATCTAGAGGTCAACCTCGGCAAGCTTCTCACTGCCGTGCAACGGGGACGTGACCGCCTTCAGGGCAAGGTCGGCGGTTCTGGCGGACAGCGCCAGTAGTCATGGGAGGCTTACTCAAGGTCGATGTCTCACCGCTCCTCGGTGAAGCCGGGGCGACTCTCGAGGTCGACACCGAAGTCCCGCTCGAGGCAATGACTGTCGGCGATTCACACGTGAAGTTCGAGGAGCCTCCACGGCTGCGCGTTATCCTGGCCAACGCCGGTGAGGTCATCGTCGCATCGGGAACCGTCCAGGCCGCCGCACGACTCGATTGCACACGGTGCCTCGAGCCGTTCGATCTCGATTTGGTCGGGACCGTTGATGCCGTGATTTCGCCGACCGAAGACCCCGAACTGATCGACGAGGACCAGGAGTGGTATCCCCTCGAGGGCGATGCTGTCGACCTCTTCGCTGCGGCCGATGCCGCTCTGCGGGTCGAGGTGCCGTTCGCCCCTGTCCACGACGAGGCGTGCCTCGGCATCTGCCCGATCTGCGGATGCGATCGCAACAGGGATACCTGTGCGTGCCGTCAGGAGCCCGACACCGCTTCGGAGAACCCGTTCGCCGTCTTGAAGGATCTCGTACCTCCAACGGAGGACTAGGTCCGAAGCATCCGTTTCGCCCTCCTTCAGCGTATGTTATAGTGAACGGCCGTGCGGCCGCAGACCGCCGGATCAACGAACTCGCTCGCGCTACTCGCGTGCCTGGACAAGGAGATACCATGCCCGTACCCAAGAGGAAGACCTCACGCGCCGTCCGTGACGCCCGCAGGGCGACTCACTCCATAGACGCGCCGTCCACGTCCGCGTGCCCGCAGTGCCATCAGCCGAAGCTTCCTCACCGTGTATGTCCCGAGTGTGGGTACTACAAGGGTAAGGAAGTTATCGACACCGAGTAGCCTGCCCGGGACTCCCCGTGGTCCGGATCATGCTCGCTCGGGGAAAGCGAGATGACGCGTGTCGCTCTCGGCACTGTTCGATCCCCGAGGGGTTGCGGTCATCGGCGCAGCCCGGGAGCCCGGCAAGGTCGGACACATCGTACTCGCGAATCTGCTTAACGGCGGATTCCCCGGTGAGGTACATCCCGTCAATCCGCGTGCGTCCGAGATCCTCGGCCGTCCCTGTTATCCATCGGTCCGCGACGCACCGCGACCCGTAGATCTCGCGGTGATAGCGCTTCCGGCTCTGGCCGTCCCGGATGTGATCACCGAGTGTGCGGATGCGGGCGTCCGTGCGGCGATCGTTCTTTCGGCCGGTTTCACCGAGAGCGGACCGGACGGTGCTGCTCTGCAGCGAGAACTCCTCGAACGTTCGCGCTCCGCCGGAATCCGCCTTCTTGGCCCCAACTGCCTTGGCTTTCTGTCCACGCATCACAATCTCAACGCGGCGTTCGCGGGCGGCATGCCCCCGAGCGGGGGAGTCGCGTTCCTGTCGCAGTCAGGCGCCCTCGGCACGGCTATCCTCGATCGCGCCGCTACCGACGGATTCGGGGTCTCACACTTCGTCTCTCTTGGTAACCGTGCCGACATCGCCGAGCCCGACCTGCTGAGCGCCCTGGAAAGTGACGACGCAACCACGGTCATCGCCATGTATCTCGAATCGGTCGGGGATGGGCCGCGCTTCCTGGAAGCCGCTGCGTCGGCGGTACGACGCAAACCCGTCATCGCACTGAAGTCGGGTTCGTCGGATTCGGGCGCCCGCGCCGTATCGTCACACACCGGCAGCCTCGCGGGTTCCGATGTCGCGTACGAGGCGGCTTTTCGCCATGCAGGCGTGATTCGCGCGAGAACCGTTCAGGAGCTGTTCGATCTGGCACTCGGTTTCTCCGGCCAGCCTGCCCCGTCCGGGTCCGGACTCGCCATCCTCACCAACGCGGGTGGCCCCGCCGTCATGGCGACCGACGCCGCCGAAGAAGCGGGCGTGCCGATGGCGACGTTGGACTCCGACACCCTTGCTCATCTGCGAGAGTCGATGCCCGATGCTGCGGCACTCTACAACCCGGTGGACGTTCTCGGCGACGCAAGTCCGGAGCGTTACCGGGCCGGGCTGAGAGCCCTCTACGCCGATCCCGAAGTCCACGCGATATTGGTCCTGCTGACGCCTCAGCCTATGACGGATGCCACCGCCGTTGCACATGCGATCATCGAAGAGGCGGCAACGGCCCCCGTCGTGACGACGCTTGCATGCTTCATGGGCGGCCCGCAGGTGGAGGAGGCCATCCGGACTCTGACCACCGGATCCGTCCCTTCGTATCCCACCCCCGAGCGCGCGATCACGACGCTCGCCGCCATGAGTGCGTATGCCCGCACACCCACCGGGCCGCGCGCTGTTCCCACAACCGCCGAAGCCGTGCGACGTGACACGCACGCTGCACTTGAACGCGCTATTGCGGACGGACGGACGTTCATCGGCGAACAGGCAGGCGCAGATGTAGCAGCCGCCTATGGCATCCGCGTGCCGCGCGGCGCCGTCGCATCGAACCTCGCCTCGGCACTCGATCTTGCGGATCGCTTCGGTTACCCGGTCGTCCTGAAGATCGCCAGTCCCGAGATACTGCATAAGACCGATGTCGGCGGAATCGAAGTAGGTATCGGCTCTCCCGAAGAGTTGCATATCGCCTACGATCGGCTGCTCGATCGTGCCAGGGCATACGCCCCCGATGCTCAGCTGGACGGCGTTCATGTACAAGAGATGGTGCCTGCCGGTCGGGAGGTCATAATCGGCATGGACCGTGACTCCGTCTTCGGACCCCTGCTCATGTTCGGGCTCGGAGGAGTCTACGTAGAGGTGCTCCGCGACGTAACCTTCCGGCTGTGTCCGGTCGACACCCGTGAAGCGGAGCGGATGATCTCCGAGATCCGTGCCTTCGGTCTGCTGCGTGGAGCCCGCGGCGAGCCAGCCGCGGATCTCGATGCGGTCGCAGAGGCACTTTCCCTTGTTTCGGCACTCGCGCTGGATATGCCCGATATACAAGAACTCGACATCAACCCCCTCATCGTCGGTGACGCCGGCGAGGGAGCGTGGGCGGTGGACGTACGTATCGGCATCGGAGGAAGCTGATGAAGACCTTCATTGTGGCCTCGACGCGCCCGTATATCGGCAAGAGCGGTATCGTGCTCGCCCTGCTCGACATCGCCCGCGAGCGGGGGATGCGCACGGCCTACTTCAAGCCGTACGGCACCATGCCGGCTACCGTTGACGGAGTCTACACCGACCTGGACGCGGCCTACGTCTCGCGTCACACGACATCTGACCCCCCTCTGGACGTCGTTTGTCCGGTTCTCGAGTCCAGGACCTTCGTCGAGGAGGTGGTTTCCGGTCGCCATACGGACGCCCGCGAGCGGGTACGGGAGGCCTTCACCCGGGTCTCACAAGATGTCGACCTCGTCGCCATCGAGGGCCCGTCCGACATCTTCCAGGGACGTTCGGTCGAACTGTCGCTGTGCCAGGTCGCCGAGTTGCTCGATACGCACGTGCTCCTCGTTACCGGCGCCGAGCGTGCGAGCCTGCCCGATTCCGTCCTCGGAGCCGCCGACTGCCTCGGAACTCGCCTCGCTGGTGTTCTCTTCAATGACATCGCATCATCCATGTCGGAGTTCGTCGAGTCCCTCGCCGCACCGTTCCTCGAAACCCAGGGGATCACTGTTTTCGGCTGGCTCCCTCACGACGCGATGCTCTCGTCCGTTACGATCGCGGAGATCGTTGAGGAGCTTTCCGGCACAGTCCTGGCCGGAGGCGAGAGTGTGTCGCTCTCTGCCGAGTCCTTCATGGTCGGCGCTATGGGCCAGGACAAGGCGATGCGCTTCTTCAGAAGACGTCCCCGCAAAGTCGTAGTCACCGGAGGGGACCGTTCTGACGTCCAGCTTGCGGCACTCGAGACCGACACCCGCGCGCTCGTTCTCACCGGCGATCTGCCCCCGTCCGCCCATGTCCTCTCACGCGCCGACGAGCTCGGGGTCCCCGTGGTGCTCGTCTCGTTGGACACTCTCTCGGCCGTGGAGCATCTGGAAAGGATGTTCGGGCGCGTGCGCCTCCACGACCCCTCAAAGGCTGCTAGAATGCGCGAGATACTCACACGATCGGTCGATGTCGACGAGATGCTGATGGCGCTGAACCGCTAGCCCACGCCGTCCGACGGCCTGCAAGGAGGAACGCATGATCGAGGGACGGCCTGTCCGAGTGTGCGTGGACGTCGCGGGGGGCGACCATGCACCGACCGAGATCCTCGCCGGTGTGATGAGCGCCTCCTCGGCCGAGCAGGAGCTCGACATCATTCTGACCGGCCCGGAGGACATCGTAGTCCCGTTCGCCGCCGAACGGGAGCGTGTCACCGCACATCCGACCACAGAGGTCATCCTCATGGACGAGCATCCGGCATCTGCGGTGCGTTCCAAGAAGGACTCTTCGATCGTAGTCGGGTGCAGGCTCGTGCGGGAAGGTGCGGCCGACGCGTTCTTCTCGGCCGGCTCTACCGGCGCATGCATGGCTGCAGGCACCTTGATGATGGGGCGTATCGCCGGCGTCGCGCGTCCTGCGATCGCAACGGTGATTCCGACGACCGCATCCCCGACAGTGCTGCTGGACGTCGGGGCGAACGCCGACTGCAAGCCCGAACACCTCCTCGCCTTCGCGCATATGGGCCGTGCCTACGCTGAGACCGTGCTGGAAATCACCGGGCCGACGGTCGGACTGCTCAACATTGGTGAAGAGCCTACGAAGGGCTCCACTCTCGCCATCGAGGCCCACGCGCTCATGACCACCGGGGTTTCCCGGTTCTGCGGGAATATCGAAGGCCGTGACATCCTCACCGGAGCCGTCGACGTGATCGTGACCGACGGGTTCACCGGCAATGTCGCCCTCAAGTTACTGGAAGGCACCTCTCGCACGCTGCTTGCCCAGGTGAAGGAGGCGATGACATCATCGCCGCTCAATCGGATGGCAGCCGCCGTCCTCGCTCCATCGCTTAAAGCGCTCAAGAAGCGTCTCGATCCGGACACATACGGTGGGGCTCCACTACTCGGCGTGAACGGTGTCTGCATCATCGGTCACGGGAGCTCGAACGCTTCGGCAGTCGCAGCCGGCATCGGCGTGGCAGCCCGCGCGGCGCGAGCGGACCTGCCTTCACGCATCGCAGCGGCAGTGGACCCTGCAACCTCATGATGCTCGTCAAGCCTTTGCGTGTGCTACACGCATGTGTACACTACTCGGACACTCCGTACGGAGCGACGTCACCCTGAGGAGCATGATACCTCGATGAGTATCAGCGCACGCATCACAGGCATTGGCTCCTGCCTGCCCGAACGTGTGTTGAAGAACACCGATCTCGAGGCACTGGTCGAGACCTCCG
>SKKZ01000027.1 GCA_007123455.1 Coriobacteriia bacterium
CGACGGGCGCACGCTCCTCTACGTGGATGAACAGCCCGTCCGGGAAGCGACGGCTGACATGTGCCTCCTGAATCCATGGATGCTCCAGAAGCCGTGACTCTATCTCATCACGTGGGAAACGGATGAGGGTCGACCCGTCGGGAACCGCCGCAGCCGCGATCACCTCTTCTGACGTCAACTCGGCAACGCCCTCGACCTCGATCTCCCTGATGGTGAAGACTCCCGACCTGTACAGCTCTATCGCCCCGGCGACCAGCGCGACAGCAAGCAAGCCGAAGAGTATCCTGCGCAACAACACCATGCGGCGCTGTCGCGCGAGGCGCGCCTCCCGCGCAGCACGCTTCGAATCGTACGGGGGACTTGGTCGTTCGGAATCAGCGCGGCCTCGCACCTTGCGTGAGCCATCTGTCTTAACCTTGGCTTGAGCCTTATCGACGGTTCGAACATCCCTCTTCCTGCCCTGCTCCCCTTCTCTCGAACGTTCGGGAGTGATGATGACGCGTTTGCGCCCGGGCTTACGCCCCGAGGAACCTGAGCTCCGTCTCGAGTCCGATCCCATACCGCTCACTCACCGCCTTTCGCACCAGCTCGATAAGTTCGATGACGTCAGCGGCGGTCGCACCACCAGTGTTGATGATGAAGTTCGCATGCAGCTCCGACACCTGTGCCCCACCGACACGCTCGCCTTTGAGTCCGCAGGACTCGATCAGTCTGCCGGCGGAGTCACCGTCGGGATTGACGAAGACGCTGCCCGCATTCGGCATTCCTATCGGCTGAGATGCCTTGCGGGAGAGGAACCGGGCGTCCATCGTCCTCCGGATGCGCTCGCGTTCCCCTTCCTCGAGAGCCAGAGAGCACTCGATGATCACGCCCCTGTCGGGAAGCCCGCTCGTGCGATAGCCCCACGCGATCTCCGGACCGCGCACGACGGCAAGTCCCGAGCCGGGCACGTACAGCGTCACCGACTCGACCCGGTCACCGATCCATTGCTCACGTGAGCCGGCGTTCATGGCGAGTGCGCCACCGACGGTGCCGGGGATGCCAACGGCGAACTCGAGACCCGACAGCCCGCGCGAGTAGGCGTCCTGGACGAGAGCGGCAAGTGTCACTCCCGCGCCCGAGCGGACCTGACCACCTTCGGTACGATGCCGCTTGAACTCCTTGCCGAGAACGATGACGGCGCCTTCGTAACCTTGGTCCGCAACGAGCACGTTGCTCCCCTTGCCCAGCACGGTCCAGGGCACTTCCTCCTCGGCAAGAACCTCAAGAGCGTAAGCGAGATCGGACACCGTGTCGCAGACAGCATAGATCGCGGCGGGACCCCCGATCCGGTAGGTGGTGTGGCGCGCCATGGACTCGCTCAGCCGTACCGGACCGTCGAGACGACGCGACAGGCGCTCGTGAGCGCGCACTACGGACACGTCCCCTCCATCTCACCCAGTCCTCTGAGGATCTCGGGGCCCAGAGCAGTGACGTCACCGGCTCCCATCGTGATCACCAGGTCCCCGTCGCGCACAGAACGCGCAAGGAAGACCGGTATCTCCGATCGATGAGGCAGGTAGGCGACCCGTGAACGTGGATCGGTCAGCAGTATCTGGTCGACGAGCGTCTTGCCGGTCACGCCGGGAATCGGCGTCTCCCCGGCACTGTAGACCTCCATCAGGACCACTCGGTCCGCTCCGGCGAAGGCTCGGCCGAAATCGGCAGCCAATGCCTCGGTCCGCGAATAGCGGTGCGGCTGGAAAACGACCCAGACCCGGTCGGCTTCCGCGGATCGTGCTGCCGCAAGCGTGGCTCGTACCTCGGTCGGATGGTGCGCGTAATCATCGACCACGCGCACGCCCCGTGCCTCACCGAGCAGGTCGAAGCGACGCCTGACCCCGTTGAAGTCGGCAAGGGACCGCGCAGCGGACTCGAGATCGATGCCCAGGACGTATGCCACCGCGAGCGCGCCGCTGGCATTGAGCACGTTGTGCAATCCGGGAGTACTGATAGAGACCTCGCACGAGCCGCCTTCAGGGAGCGTGAGGGTGAACGCGTGACCCGCGCCGTTCGGCCGGAAGGCCGTGCATCGGATGTCGGCCTCCTCGACCGTGCCGTATGTCACCACGCGCGCACCGCTCCGACGCACGATTTCGACAGCCCGCTCATCATCCGCGCACACGACGACCGCACCACCGCTCGCTGTTCGTGCTGCGAACTGCTCGAACGTCTCTTCGACCGCTGCAAGGGTGCCGTAGTGATCGAGGTGATCTGCCTCGATGTTCGTGATGATCGACACGAACGGGTCAAGGTGCAGGAAAGATCCGTCAGACTCGTCGGCCTCGACCACGTAATGCTCGCCGGAGCCGCACGCGGCATTGGTAGCGTATGCGCAGATCTCTCCACCGATGAGGTAGGTCGGATCGAGCTCCAGGCCCGAGAGCATGGTCGCGATCATCGAGCTCGTCGTGGTCTTGCCATGAGTGCCCGCGACTGCGATCGTCAGACGGTCTTCGGCGAGAGCGGCCAGCATCTTCGCACGGGGCCAGAGCGGGAGTCCCCGACGTCGTGCCTCCACGACTTCAGGATTGGTGTCGGGTATCGCCGATGAGACCACGACGACCTCCGGATCGCCAAGGTTGGAAGCGTCATGCCCGATTGCCACAGCTATGCCCGCTTCAAGAAGTGCGCGGGAGTATCGGGAATCCTTCAGGTCCGAACCGCTGACCGGAATCCCGCGATCGTGAAGCACCCGGGCGATGCCGCTCATGCCGGCGCCACCGATTCCGATGAAGTGTGCATACGTCCGTTCGCTCACGCGTCGTCTCCGTCATCCATCTTGCCTGCACATGCCAGAACGAGTCGCTCGAGGCGTTCTGCTGCATCCCGTATGCCGAGGCGACGGGAAGCCTCCGCCATGCGCTCCCGGTGCTCTATGTCCGAAAGCAGCGACACGACCGCGTCTGCGAAGCGTTCGCTGTCGAGTTCATCGTCAGTAACAAGGATAGCCCCTCCACCGCGCTCCACATCGCGGGCGTTGAGAGTCTGGTGGTCCTCGGTAGCGTAAGGATACGGCACGAGCACGGCCGCCCGACCGATTGCGGTGATCTCTGCTATGGAGGTCGCTCCTGCCCGGGCGAGCACAAGGTCGGCCGCTGCGATCGCGGAACCCATGTCCTCGAGGTAGTCGATGACACGGTAGCGGCCGTCACCATCCCCGCCGGCCCGCACGAGTTGCTCGGAGACCGCAGCCGCCTCGTCCCGCCCCGTAAGATGCAGCACGTGGACGGATTCGTCCGCAAGTAGCCGTCCGCGCAATCCGACAACTGCCTCGTTGATGTGGCGTGCTCCCCGGCTGCCACCGAACACCAGCATGACGACAGCGTCAGCGGGCAGATCGAGCAGGTCTCGCCCGCGAGCACGCTCGGCGCGCAGAATCGACTCACGCACCGGGTTACCCGTCAGCTCTACCCGGGTTCCCGGCCTCAGACGCTTCGCCGAGTCTTCGTAGGTCACGCCCACAGCGCACGCCCATCGCGAGAGTACCCGATTGGCCATACCGGGCACCGAGTTCTGCTCGTGCAGCACAAGTGGGATTCGCCGTGCGAAGGCGGCGGCGCCGACCGGCAAAGAGACGTAGCCGCCGAAACCTGCGACGACGTGCGGTCTGAGCCGTCCGAGCAAGAACCAGGTCCTGAGTGCCGAGGCCGAGAGCTGTCCGATCGCGCGCAGCAGGCTCAGTGGCTTCGAACGATCGAACCCGCGCGCCGGCATCGGATGGAAGACCAAGCCCGCCTCACGAGCGAGACGGGCCTCGGGACCGTTCGGTGTGCCGACGAAGAGCACCTCATGCCCGTCTGCGCGCAACCGATCTGCCACCGTCAACGCTGGATAGATGTGACCGGCGGTCCCCCCGCCGCTCAACAGAACGCGCACCTGTACTCTCCTTGCTCCCGGAACATCTGCGCCGCTCGGCACGTGCTCCATGGGTGGATACGGACAGTATCACCCCGATGCAAAGCATCGTGAACGTCATCGACGAACCGCCTGAACTCACGAGCGGCATAGGGATGCCGGTCACGGGCAGGAGGCCGGTGACCGCGCCCATGTTGATTATCGCCTGTGTCACCAGCATCGCGGTGAGTCCGCCCGCCAGTACACGTCCGTAGCCGTCGCGCGCACCAAGTGCGATGCGGGTGCCTGCGTACGCCATGACGGCGAACGCCGCCACCACGGCCAGTGCGCCGATCAGCCCGAGCTCCTCCCCGATGATAGCGAAGATGAAGTCCGTGTGCGCAGCGGGCAGGTAGAAGAACTTCTGGCGAGACATGCCGAGTCCGACACCGTCTAGTCCGCCTGAGCCGAAGGCGTAGAGCGCCTGGATGGATTGGTATCCACTTCCCTGCGGATCCGCAAATGGATCGAGAAACGACGTAACCCGGCGCATCCGGTAGGGAGCTGCCATCACCAGCGCGGCGACACCGGCAGAGCCGGCAAGGAAGACCCCACCGAGCAATCGGGCGCTGACTCCGCCGATAAGGAGGGCCAGGTAGACGGAGAGCACGATCGAGATGGAGGTTCCGAGGTCGGGCTGCAGCATCACGAACGCAACTACTACTCCTACTGCGAGTCCCAGCCGACGCCAGAACGTACCCGCGTCGATCCTGCCGGAACGGTACTGCTGGAGCAGGAGGGCGGCGAGCATCACGCAGCCCAGTTTGGCGAACTCGGACGGCTGTACGGTGAATGGACCGAGATCCAGCCACCGTGTAGCGCCCCACTTGCCGACGCCCATGAACATGACGAGAAGCAGACCGAGGACCGAAACTCCCCAGATCGCAGGCGCGGCCCAACGCACCTTACGATAATCGACGGACATGGCGATCACGAGCATGATTCCGCCGAGCACGGCTCCGATCGCCTGGCGTTTGAGGTGATACGCGCTGTCTTGCAGGTTGACGTAGTCAGCGACGGATGATGCCGAATACACCATGACCATCCCGCCGAGCAACAGGAAGATCGTGCTACCGAGAAGCAGATAACGCGGCAGCGGTCCTCCTGCATATGTATTCCGGTCATTCTTCACGCGATGCCGACCCCCGCTCGAGTTCGTGCACGAGGGCGCGGAAGACCCGGCCTCGCTCGGCATAGTCTGAAAACTCATCGAAGGACGCGCACGCAGGAGAGAGGACGACCGCCGTGCCCGGAATCGCCGTCTCGGTCGCGCGCCGGACAGCGTCGGCAAGTCCCGTTGCACGCACGAACGTCGCGCCTGCGTCGGTCAGATCGGCGGCGATGACGGCGGCCGCCTCGCCGAACAGCACGGCTGCCGCACCCGCTTCAGCGATCGCTTCTCCGAGTTCGATGAAACGGTTACCTTTGTTCCTGCCGCCGAGCAGCACGACAACCGGTCGGCCCGCGAACGCGGTCAGGGCCTTGGCCGCCGCATCCGGATTCGTGGCCTTGGAATCGTTGAAGTACTCGACGCCGCGGACGGTCCCCACCGGCTCGAGCCGGTGTTCGATAGGTGCGAAGGTACGCAGCCCGCTCGAGATCGAGTCGGGCCGTACCCCGAACGCGCATGCCGCCGCGGCTGCCGCGAGCGCATTCCCGACGTTGTGTTCACCGCGGATACGTAGTTCGTCGCGGTGCAGGAGCTCCACGGGTCCCGACGATGTCTCGATGACCAGCATACCCGTCGGCGAGAGCCCTGCCCCTTTATCCGGAACGCGCTGCACGCTCACTTCGACAACCCGCACACCTTGGTCACGCACGACATCTACGAAACGGGCCGAGCCGGCGTCATCCGCATTGATCACCGCTGTGTCATCGGCATCCTGGCGCGCGAAGATGCGTGTTTTATCGAGGGCGTACGTGTCCAGGTCTCCATGCCAGTCCAGGTGGTCCGGAGTGATGTTCAGGAGAACCGATACACGCGGGTGGAAGCGATCCGTCAGCGCCAACTGGAACGAGGACACTTCGGCGACCAATGCACCAGCAGCACCGACCTCGGAGACCGCCAGTACCGCCGGGAGTCCGATGTTGCCAACCGTCTGTGCCGACACACCCGCACACCGCAGCACGTGACCGAGCAGACTGGTCACGGTGGTCTTGCCGTTCGTGCCGGTCACCGCGAGCCAGGGAGCGACCGAGCGACGATACGCGAACTCGATCTCCGAGATAACCTCTGCGGCCGCCGCCCGTGCACTCCTCATGAGAGCGACGTGCGGAGGGATCCCGGGACTGGCGACGGCGAGGTCGTACGACCCGAACACCTCGGCGCACGCAAGCCGCACCTCGACACCGAGTGCGCGCAACCGGTCCGCCCGTTCCTGTAGGAGTGCGGAATCACCTGAATCGACGACCGTGATCCGCACAGGGTCACCCTGCGCCGCACGAGCCGCGCCGTACGTAGCGACCGCCTCTCCTGAGGAGCCGAGACCTACAACCAGAATGTCGCCCCTCAACGGATCCATGTCAGGCTCTTACGGACTCGACGAAGAACATGGCGAAACCGGCTCCGGCAAGGGTGCCTGTCACGATCCAGAAGCGCACCATGACCTTCGTCTCCGACCAGCCCTTCATCTCGAAGTGATGGTGCAGCGGAGCCATCCTGAACACCCTCTTACCCGTCAGCTTGAACGATGCGACCTGCAAGATCACGGAAAGGGTCTCGATGACATAGATGCCACCGATCAGCACCAGCAAGAGTTCGGTCTTGGTGATGATGGCTAATGTCGCAATCGCCGCACCTAGTCCGAGGGACCCGGTGTCGCCCATGAATATGTCTGCCGGGTTGGAGTTGTACCAGAGGAACCCGATGCATGCCCCGGCGATCGCCGCGGCGAGGAGCGCGACTTCGAGGCGGTCCTGCCGAAATCCGATACCGGCGTAAGCGAGCATCACGATCGTCACGGTGCCCGCGGCAAGACCGTCAAGACCATCGGTCAGATTCACCGCATTCGAGGTACCGACGATGATAATGAACACCAGGCCCAGGTAGAGCCATGGGACGAGCAGCGCGTATCCGCGGATCTCGACAACACTGATGAGCGAGCTCATGTCCAGTGCCAGCCCGGTTAGCGGAACGGTGACATCGGTCGAGAGTCCTGCCCAGTTCACCGCCAGAAGACCGAACGAAAGGGCGACGAGCGCCTGCCCTGCGATCTTGAGGCGAGGCGTCAGTCCGAGCGACCGCTCGTGAATGACTTTGGCCCAGTCGTCGATGAAGCCCAGCAACCCACAGGCACCGGTAGCAGCCAGTGCCAGCAGGCTCAATCTCCCGAAATCGCCAAGGAAGACGTAGGTACCCGCCACGACGAGGAGTATGAGAACGCCACCCATCGTCGGTGTACCCTGCTTGACGAGATGGCCCTGGGGCCCGTCGGCGCGCACCTGTTGTCCGATGCTCCGAAAGCGCAGGAGGCGAATCCAGAAAGGCAACAATACGCCGGCGGCAAGCATGGACATGACCACCGCTATGAAGACCTGGTATGAGGGATACGCCGCGAGTCTAAACACGGGGCTCGACGATTCCTTCCACGACACGCTCCAGGCCCATCACCCTCGAACCTTTTACGAGCACTACGTCTTCAGGTTCCAGCAGGTCGTCGAGAACCTCGGATGCCTCGTCCGCTGTTGCGCAAGGACGAATCGCTTGCGGATCCATACCCCTGGCCCGGGCACCGTCGGCGATCCGGGACGCACGCTCCCCCACGGTGACAAGGACGTCGATGGGTAAGACCGCCACCTCCTCACCGATCCGGAAGTGGGCGAGTTCGGCGAGCGAGCCAAGCTCGGCCATGTCGCCGAGGACCGCGATGCGCCGCTCGGCGGTCGACATCCCGGCGAGCGTCTCGATTGCCGCACGCATCGAAGTCGGGTTCGCGTTGTAGGCATCGTTGATCACGTGGATGCCGCCTGCGCTCGTGAACGACTGCATCCGCATCTCACCCGCACTCGCCTTGGCGAGTCCCAGTGCGATGTCATCAGGCTCGAGGCCGAGGTGCATCGCGATGGCTGCGGCCGCAA
>SKKZ01000033.1 GCA_007123455.1 Coriobacteriia bacterium
GCGAGACGTTTACCGTCACCATCGATCCCGTGGACGCGCGTGACTTCGATGACGCCATCAGCCTCGAGCGTGTTGATGGTCGTGTGCGTCTCGGCGTGCACATCGCCGACGTCTCGCACTACGTGTCCTGGGACTCCGCACTCGACCGGGAGGCACGACGCCGTGCGACGAGCGTCTATCTCGTCGATCGGGTCCTGCCGATGCTGCCGGAGAAGCTCTCCAACGAGATCTGCTCACTCAACCCTGACGAGGACCGGCTCGCGTTCTCGGTGATCATGGATCTCTCGGCCGATGGTGTCGTTGAATCGTACCGGCTCACGCCCTCGGTCATCCGCTCGGACCGCCGCTTCGACTACGAGAGCGTGCAGTCCTACCTCGATGGTGACCGTCCGTTCCCCGATGACGAGAGCGAGCGGCTCCTGCACGGCTTCCAACGAATCGCGCGAGCGATCGGCGAGCGACGGATCGCACGTGGCGGGCTCGATTTCGAGACAGTCGAAGCTAAGGTCATCCTCGCCGAGGACAACATCACGCCGGTGGAGGTGAAGGTGCGCCAGCGTACCGACGCTACCAACATGATCGAGGAGGCGATGATCCTTGCGAACGAGGTCGTCGCGGACCACATGACACGGGCCGGGGCGCCGATGGTCTACCGTATCCACGAAGACCCGGACGCCGATGCGCTCTCGCAGGTCGCGGTCATCCTCAAGGAGTTCGACTACCCGATGAAGGACGTTCACGGTGCGTCGCCGGCGACCTTTCAACGCATCATCCGCTTCGCGCACGACCGGCCCGAGAAGAGGCTCATCAACTCGCTGTTGCTCCGCGCTCTGCAGCGCGCCCGCTACACCGACTACCTCGGCTCGCACTTCGGACTTGCGAGCGAGGCATACTGCCACTTCACGAGTCCGATTCGTCGCTACCCCGACCTGCTGGTGCACCGCCTGTTGCGCGCGCAACTCGCCGGCACCCTTGGCAAGGAGCCGGTCTCTTCGATGACGGAAGAGCTCGAGTGGCTGACCGGACACTGCTCGGCGATGGAGCGAGAGGCTGAGGCTGCCGCGGACGACTCGGTGCGCGTGAAACTGGCCCAGCTCATGGCCGAGCATATCGGCGAGGTGTTCGACGGGCTCATAACCGGGGTGCACTCCTTCGGCCTCTTCGTGCAACTCGACAATACCGCCGAGGGCCTCGTACATGTGAGCACCATGACCGACGACTACTATCATCTCGAGCCCGAGCGGTTCACACTTACGGGTGAGGAGCGGCGGCGTTCCTTCCGACTCGGTGAGAGAATCCGGGTACGGATACTCGGCGTAAGTGTCGCCGAGGGGCGCATCGATCTGGAGATCGCGTGAGGTGAGAGTCGTGCACCGGTTCGCGTACGGCTTACTCGTATTGATGATGTCACTCGCCTTGAGCGGCTGTGTCGGATCCGCCGAACGCGTGACGACCTCTCCGTTGCCCCCTGCCGACCGCGAACGTCCCCATGTCCCGACCACCCCCACGCCGCTCCCTGATGAGCCGCTGCCGGAGCGCGAGCCGATCGATCTGCCCGAGCCGCCGGCGGTACCCGGGGACTGCGCGGACCTCGACAACACGACGAGGTCCTGGTACTACCAGCCTGCCGGCGCCGGGCAGGTACCGGAGATCCCATCAGGCGTCGCCACGATCGTGCAGCGACACGGGGCGTTGTGGCGGGTGCCGACGAGTGCGAAGGTGGTCTACCTGACGTTCGACCAGGGTTACGAGGCCGGCTTCACAACTCGCATCCTCGACGTCCTGAAGGAGAAGAACGTTCCCGCGACGTTCTTCCTCACGGGCTCCTACGTGCGCGATGAGCCGGGACTGGTGAGGCGCATTGCAGCCGAGGGACATCTGGTCGGCAACCACACGCAGACCCATCCGTCGCTGCCCGGTTTGGCAGGGGACGACTCCGCCTTCGCCGAGGAGTATCGTGCCGTGGAGCGGGCGTACCGGGACGTGACGGGCAGATCTCTTGCCCGTTTAGAGCGGCCTCCCCGCGGCGAGTACAGCGAGCGCACTCTCTGCATGGTGCGGTCCCTCGGCTATACGAGCGTCATGTGGAGCTTCGCCCACCGTGACTGGCTCCTCGACGACCAACCCCCGGTCGATGTCACCTACCGGCGGATCATCGACGGCGCGCATCCGGGTGCCATCATGCTGCTGCACTCGGTTTCCGAGAGCAACACCGAGGCGCTGCCCCGCGTCATCGACGAGCTCCGCCGGCAGGGCTACACGTTCGCGACGCTCGAAGGGGTGCGGTGAGCCGCGTTCACATGCCTTCCTCGGCCGTAGCGGCTATCGCCTCGTCGATCCGGCGCCGCAGCGCGGGCGGAAGCCCCGGTATCTCTAGGTCGAGGAAGCCGCGCGTGATCATGCTGACCGCCTCGTCGCGCGGGACACCCCGGCTCATCAGGTAGTAGACCTCCTCCTCTGCGATGGGGGAGATCGCCGCCTCGTGCGAGAGCTCGGCACCGGGTGCTCCCTCGCTCGCAAGGTCGGGGATGGCCCACTGCACAGAGTCGTCGGAGAGCACGATGCCCCTGCAGTCGAGGTGCGCCTTGCACTCGTTCGTACGGCCGATGAGCCTGCCGCGTGAGTACACGGTCGACCGGTCGCGCGAGACGGTGCGCGCCACCGCCTCGGAGCGAGAGCCGGAGCCTTCCAGCAGCGTTTCGCTACCGAGGTCGATGTGGGAATCGGCAAGGCCGTAGACGATGGAGTTGAAGACCGCCCGGGACCGGTCACCCCTGCAGCGAGCCACCGGGAACGCCTGGATCGAGCGGACTGGCCGCAGCATGACGTAGTTGTTGATGTAGGTGCCGCCTTCGCCGATGTCGATCGCGGTGCGCGGGCGGACGTCGAACTCCTCGGCCCAGTTGTGGATCATCGTGAAGGTGAGCTTTGCGTCCGCGCCGATGTAGAATTCGCTGATCCCCGCATGCAGCCCGCCCTTGACCTTCGGGTGGATTGTGCAGCCGGTGATGACGTTAGCCTCCGCGCCGTCCTCGACGACGATGATGTTGTGGACGTTCTGGCTGACGTCACTCTCCGAGATGAAGAGGCACGCCTGGATCGGCTTCTCGACCTTCCGGCCGGCCTTCACGCGGATGAAGTAGCCTTCGGTCTGCTTCAGGGCCACGAGCGCGGTGTACTTGTCCTTGTCCGGGGCCACCGAGCGCCACCACCAGCGCTCCAGCATCTCCTCCGGGTAGCGGGCGAGTGCCTCGGCGGTGCTCATGATCTCGATCGCGTCGCCGAAGGCGGCTGCGACCTTTTCGTAGATGGGAGTACGGTCAACTTGGAAGTATGATCCCGAACGGCCCTCTTCCGAGGTGTCCATGCCCACATCGGTCGCCACCTCGCGCATCTGCTTCTCGAGTGAGGCGAGGCGCGCGACGCGGTCATGCGCGGCGACGTCACCGAGTGCATCGAGGTCGATGTCGGGACCATGCGTCGCAGGTTTCTCGACGGCTGATTCGGCAGCCGCACGGATCTGGGCGAGCCGGTCCTGCTGAGCATCGGTAAGCAGGATCTCTTCTATCGTCGGCATAGCGCACACTCCACGCATTTCTCGTAGCCATGGCTCACGATGTCGTCGATCAGATCGAGGGGGTTGCCCTCGCAGGCAAGCTGTCCGTCGAAGAGGACGTGCCCGATGTCTGCGTTCACGAACTGCAGGATGTGACCGGTGTGGGTGATGATCAGACCCGCTCTCGGGCGCTCGCTGGCGCGCTCGCCCTTGAGCAGATGGGAGATCGCACTACCTACCACGGCGATGTTGTCGAGGTCCACGCCTGACTCCGGCTCATCGAAGAGCGCCAGCTCCGGTTCTTGTGCGAGCAGTTGGGCCATCTCGGAGCGCTTCGCCTCACCGCCCGAGAAGCCGAGATTCACGTCGCGTTCGAGCATCGGGACCACATCGACCTCCTCGGCTATCGCTGCGACCCGCTCCGGATCGATGGCGCCGCCGGCCGCGACCTCCATGACCTGTCGGAGCTTAACGCCGCGAACCGCGGGCGGGCGCTGAAAGGCCACACCGATTCCCGCGCGGGCGCGCTCGTCGACGCCTAGCGCGAGCAGGTTGTTGCCTCTGAAGGCCACGGTGCCGGCGGTGACGTCGTATCCCGGGAGGCCGACGAGCGTGTTGAGCAGGGTCGTCTTTCCACTTCCGTTGGGACCGAGCAAGACGTGGGTCTCGCCTGCGTGGATCGTGAGATCGATGCCGCGCAGCACCTCACGTCCGCCGATACTGACGTGCAGGCCTTCGATAGAGAGAAGCGGTGCGGTGTCTTCATGCATGACATGTTCCCCCTGTGGCCGGGGTGTTCCGGTGCCTCGTGTGGATAGTACCCGCGAGAAGGCATTCGCTCGCAGTCCCGGTTGGCGCGGACGGTGCAGGAGAGTACACTGTCGTTCTTGATTGCCACTGCTCGCCGCGGAGGTCGCCGTATGCGTTCCGAGTCCCTTGCTTTCTTCAAATCCCTTGTCGAGGCTCCGTCTCCTTCAGGTTACGAGCAGCCGGCAGCCCGCGTTCTACGCGATTATCTCGAGCCGCTCGCCGACGAGGTCTCCACCAACGTGATGGGTTCGGTCCACGCGTCGCTGCGCGGCTCGGATGCCGAGCGTGACCGCGGTCGGATGAGCGTGATGCTCGCCGGTCACATCGACGAGATCGGCATGATGGTCACCTACATCACCGCCGAAGGCTTCATAGCGTTCAAGCCCATCGGCGGCGTCGACGAGGCGGTCCTGCCCGGTATGCGGGTCCGCGTGCATACGAAGGAAGGCCCGCTGCTCGGCATCCTCGGCCGGATGCCGATCCATCTGCTCGAGGAGGATGAGCGCAAGTCCGTCACCAAAGTGCACAAGCTCTTCATCGACCTCGGCATGAGCGCCGAACGGGTGAATGACGTCGTGCGCCTCGGTGACCCGATCACCTTCGATGTCGGTTTCGAGGAGTTCGGCGACGGCATGGTGGTGTCGCGAGCGTTCGACGACAAGATGGGCGCGTTCATCTGTGCCGAGGTGCTGCGCATCGTCAAGGAGCGAGGCGGAGCCAGGGTCGACCTCGTGGTCGCCGGGACGGTGCAGGAGGAGATCGGCTTGCGTGGTGGCGTCACCAGCTCATACGGCGTAGACCCCACGATAGGCCTCGCGGTCGAGGTAGGACATGCGACCGACTACCCGGACGTGGACAAGCGCAAGCACGGTGAAGCATGCTGCGGGAAGGGACCGATCATTGCGCGCGGGGCGAACACCAACCCCATGGTGTTCGGACGGCTCATCGAGGCGGCCGAAGCGGCTGGGGTCCCGCACCAGTTCGGCGGGGAGCCGCGTGCCACCGGTACCGACGCCAGCGCGATCCAGCTCGCCCGCGGCGGCAAGCCTGCGGGGCTCGTGAGTGTGCCGATTCGCTACATGCATACTCCTGTTGAGGCTCTGGCACTTGCCGATGTCGAGGCGGCCATCGAACTCCTGGCCGAGTTCGTGCTGCGTTTGGAACCCGACACCGACTACACTCCTTAGGCATGGCAGTCACAGAGCGAAACATCGCCACGAACAAGAAGGCGTATCACGACTACTTCATCGACGAGACCTTCGAGGCCGGTATCGAACTCACCGGTACGGAGGTCAAGTCGCTGCGCCAGAACAAGGCGAGCCTCCGCGACTCCTTCGCGGTCGTGCGCAAGGGTGAGTTGTGGCTGCACAACGTGCATATCTCGCCTTACAGCCATGGCAATCGGGCCAACGTGGACCCGACACGACCGCGCAAGCTCTTGCTGCACAAGAAGGAGATTCGCTACCTCGGTGGGAAGACCGCCGAGAAGGGTGCCACGCTCGTGCCGCTCAAGCTCTACTTCAGCCCGAGCAATCTCGTGAAGGTCGAGATCGGTCTGGCTCGCGGCAAGAAACTACATGACAAGCGTGCGTCTATAGCCGAGCGCGATCAGAAGCGTGATGTCGAGCGTGCCCTGCGCGAGCGACAGAAGGGGTAGATTCGGCCGCGCTTCACGCCGGCTCGTGCCGCAAAGAAAGAGCCCGCCGGGGCGCACCCGGCGGGCTGTTCCTTTGGAGCGGTAGTTCACGTCACACTCGATGGGACACTAGTACTCGACGACGCAGGGCCCGGCCTTGACTATCTGGACCAATGGCGCGCCGTTCTCGCCGTTCATGTTGTTGTAGCTGTCGAGTACCCCGGCCCAGTAGTTGGCGGCGGCGCCACCCTCGTTCCAGGCCTCGATCGCGCTCATGATCATCGCTTCGGTCGACAAGGCGCCGTCCGGGCCGATGATGCCGTCAGCACCCGTGTACTTCACGTTGAAGATGAAGGCCAGGAGCTGCTGGCCGAGCTGGATCTTCGGATCGCCGCCTGCATTCGGGGCGACCAGGTAGGCCGAGATCTCGGCGAGGGCTGTACCCTCGGCCGCGATGTCCTCGCCCGCCGGGCCCTTGGCTGCAGGAACCGGATTGCCGTACTCGTCCATGCCGTCGAACGGGTTGTCCTTGTAGGGGTCGAGCCCGTTCACGTAGTCGATCCACGCGGGCTGGATGAGTGCGAGTCCGTTCTTGTTGTGCCAGAAGCCCTTGGTGCCGAATGCGGCCTCGTCGTAGCAGACGTTACCGAACTCGAAGTACTCGCAGTCACCGGGCGAGAGCGAGAAGTCGTAGTACATGGGCGTCGTTGCGACCCAGTTGCCGTTGGGCATGAGCTCTTCGATCCTGTAGTCGCCGGGAAGCAGGCCACAGATCTTCGCCTTGCCGTACTCGTCGGTGTACCTGATGATGTCGACGAGCTCACCCTTGACGTTGGTGCCAGTGACTTGGATCTTCCAACCGGGGATCGGCACCTCGCCCTCGTCCCAGATGCCATTGGCGTTCTTGTCGTAGAACTTGGCACCCGTGACGCACGCGGTCTGGATGTTGCCGAAGACGACCTCGCGAGTGACGCCGTCGCGCGTGCACCCTTCGATCCAGAGCGTGATCTTCTTGGCTGCCGGCTGTGGCGCGCCATCGACGATGAGCGCCGTCTGCATCCAGGCGGGGTCACAGTCCTTCTCGGGATCGGGTGCGGGCATGATCTCCTCGAAGGTGTAGTAACCCTCCTCGGGGACCATGATCGTGAACGGAGTGTAGTAGCTCTGGGTGACGCCGTACGGATCCGTCACTTCGACTTCCCAGTTCAGCCAGGGCTCACCCTCGTCCCACACGCCGTTGGCGTTGAGATCGTGGAACTTCTTGACGGTGACCTCGGTCGGGATGCACTTCGGGTGTCCCTTGACCTTGAAGTTGTCGGTCTTGGACCAGCTCGGGATGAAGCCGTGGAAGCCCTTGCCCGCTTCGTACTTGTCGACCGGGGTGATCCAGGCCTTGTAGACGCCACCCTTGTTCGGGGTGTCCTCGTAGGGCATCAACTGGACCGTGATGGCGCCTTTGTCGGCATGGTCCTGATCGATACCGGTTGCGTGAGTCCCGTACCACTTACCCTTGTACCTGGTCATCGTCGGGGCATCGTACACGTAGTCGATGACGCCGTCCTCGCTGACCCGGATCTTGCGGCTCTCGATCGGGTCTACCGACAGCAGCACCTTGCCGGACGGGTCGGTCACCTGGAAGTAGTAGTCTCCAGCCGGTAGTGCTGCAGCGCTCGACGGAGCATTTGGGCCTGGCCCCCCGTCGAGATAGACATCCTCCTTGGCCTGATAGATGTTCGCGTTCACCCGGGCCCCGTCCTCGAGCGTCGTGAAGATCGCTCCGGGCAAGGGGCCGGCGATAGCGGTGCCTGCAGATAGCAGGAGGATGAGTGTTGCAAAGAGTGTCAACAATGCAGCTCTTCGCATGTCTCCGCTCCCTCTCTTCTCTTGTCAAAGTGCGACGACCGGTGGGGGTCGCGGGGTCGAGCCCGCGACCC
>SKKZ01000084.1 GCA_007123455.1 Coriobacteriia bacterium
CTCGCCTTTGACCCAGTAGCGGGTACGGACTTGCCCGACTTGGCAGTATTGGTCAGTTGGGGCCTTCATCTCGGTGCCCTCCAGGTGCCCGCAATGCGCCCTGACCCGCATCAGGTCGGGCCGCACATCTTCCTGTGAGCAGAATCTACCCCTTCAGATAGCCCCAGTGTCGGAGCGTCATACCGGTACGGGTTTGCGTGGCAGCCCTCAGCGTAGTCATCGCAGAAGCCTGTCTTGCAGCGCCCGCACCCGTGGCTCGGGGCGGGCGCTCCTGATTGGTTCCGTGACCAGTGCGGAGGTCCCCCCTCACAAACCATGATTGCGGGTTACCCTCGTCTCGAGGGCTCCAATCCCTGCCTCTCGGTCATGCGAACGCGCGGCTGTTCAGCCAACACCGGGCCCCCGGTCGTCGGCCGAGCGGTACAGGTGCGCGATCGTCAGCCCTGCCCCACTGCGCTTCTCGACCAACTCGAACCCCGCTCGCATGTAGAGGCGGCGGGCCCGGTCACTTGCCGTCTGGAGGTACACGCCTCGGCACTCCTGATCTGCCTCGCAGTGACCGCTCACGCCTTCCAGCAATGCGCTGCCGATGCCCTGGCCCTCCATCTCGGGGCTCACGCCGAGAGCGTCGAGCAGCATGTAGGGCCGGGGAACGCGACGGCTCGGCTTTGCCGCCGGGGCCAGTCGCCAGGCACCCCGACGCAGCCGGGGAATCAAGGGGAGCCACGAGCGTGCGGTGCGCAGCATCGTCCGCCATCCAAGGCGGGAGACCATTGCCACGCCGACTGCCCTGCCGGCTTTGATGGCCACGAGAGGTGGCTCACCTGCCTCGAGGGCCTTGCGCATCTGATGCGCCGTGGCTCGCCTGTGACGCTCCCTTGTTTCCGGGTCGTCGAGGTGGAACATCCGCCCGGTGATGGGTTCTGCGAGGAACGCCTGCGAGATCACTTCGGCAGCCTGATCCACGAACTCAAGTGTCAACGGTTCGACTTGCAGCTCGCTGCTGGAACTCGCGGCACTATCGCCCCTGTCTGCAGACATCGCTCACTCTCCGTTACGAGACGAACTCTTCTTGGTCATGAGCGTACCCCTTGTGCCAGTCCTGCCACCCCCGTCTCAAGGGTTCGAATCCCTCCCTCTCCGCCACATGCAGGTGAAACGTGGTCCCGGTCACCCGTCGAGGGAGGTCGGGATCGCGGTGTTTTCGGGGGAGTTGCAAACATCAGGCGTGCTTATGACAGTGGTGCGGGGTGAGAGCGGCAACGTATCGCCCGGTGTACGTCACCACCGTCCCGCCCGTGCCGATCAGAAGACGGGATACGTGCCCGCTGCGATGGTCGTCCGTTGTTACCGCCCGACCACCTCCGGCAACCGCTGGGGCCGAGTTCGGTGTCACCCGTCCGATATCGATTGCACCGGATCTGGGACGGAGTACGATAGCAGCGTACGCACAAGGGGGAGACTGCGACGCGTCGGGGGAGACACGGTCACTGTACGTCCTCGGCGTCGAGTCAATGGTGAGACCGGCCCACGTGGTCGGTCTTTCCTGCGTTGTGGCGCAGTTCTCACGACAGGACCGCGCGCCGCATCGTCCGCGACGGTGAGGGCGGACCGACCGGGACGAGTGAAGGGAGAGCGATCATGTCGACAGAGACCAACAAGGCCGTTGTTCGCCGTCTTTTCGAAGACATACTCAGTGATGGCCGGCTGGACGTCGCAGACGAGATCATTGCTGACGGTTATCAGGAGAGTGGTCCTGTGGCAATCCCCGGGTCACCGCCCGGTCCCGAAGGTATGAAGATGTTCGCGGCGTTCTATCGCACTGCACTCCCCGACATCCGCTTCACGGTTGAACAACAGATCGCCGAAGGCGACGTGGTCGCGACGCGGTGGACGTCGACGGCCACGCATACCGGGGAGTTGGACGAGATCCCTCCGAGCAACAATGCGGTGAACTGCACCGGAGTCAGCATCGACCGTGTGGTGGACGGGAAGATGGTCGAGGGCTGGGGCGTCTTCGATGAACTCGGCATGCTCAGACAGATGGGCGTGATCCCCTCTGAGGAGTCGTAGTGACTACGAGTTCGAGTCAGGCGGGACGCGATGTGCTGCCTGGCTCTACTCACCTAAGGGCCCAGGCCGCCGTCCCTGCGTCGTGATGGGACACGGCTTTTCGGCAGTGCGTGAGCAGCGTCTCGACGAGTATGCGGAACGCTTCTCTCAGGCAGGCATGGTCGTGCTCCTATTCGACTACCGTTACTTTGGCGCCAGTGGCGGCGAACCGCGGCAACTTCTAGGTATCCGTCGACAACTACAAGACTGGGAAGCAGCCGTCGCTGCCGCGCGCTCACTCCCGTCTGTTGATCCGGACAGGATCGCCCTGTTCGGCAGCTCATTTGGTGGGGGCCATGTCCAGGCGATCGCCGCTCGGGACTCGGCCATCGCTGCTGCAGTCGCGCAGGCCCCGTTCTGCGATGGCCTGCGAAACCTCAAGGGTCTTGGTGCTTCTCACATCATGCGTTTGACCGTTGCGGGGCTTCGAGACATGGTGTCAAAGCTCTTCGGGCTCGAGCCGTATCGCATCCCCGTCGTCGGTGCGCCGGGTACGAAGGCCGTGATGGCGACTCCAGATGCCGTGTCGAGTTTTGCCCGTATAGACCCACCTGGGTCAACGTGGCGCAATGAAGTCTGCGCTCGCATCGCGCTATCGGTGGCCAGCTATCGCCCCGGAAACTCGGCTGGCGCGATCCGATGCCCCATCCTCTACACCATCGCCGACCAGGACTCGATTATGCCTGCGCGCCTCGCGTATGACGCGGCGCGACGCGCTTCACAAGCGGAGATCAAGAGCTACGACTGCGTGCATTTTGATGTCTATCTGCCGCCACTGTGGGATGAGGTCGTTGCCGATCAGACCGAGTTCTTGGTCCGGCACTTAGGGCCTCATTAGGCAGCGGAGAGCACGTGCTAACAATCACACCATCCGGCTTGGTGTGATAAAAGCGTCGGAACATATTCACAAAGTCCGACATATCTATCACAATGAGCGCATGAAGCGACTTCCATCAGAGAATGCGGTCAAACACGCTGCCGCAGTGTTCAGGCAGGCTGGCGGCACTCTCAGGACACGCGAGGCAGTTGAGCGCGGCGTGCACCATTCGACGCTCTACGGCATGCGCGATGTGGGGCTTCTCGAACAGCTCACTCGCGGTGTGTATCGCCTCGCCGAACTCCAAGCGCCGAGCAAGTACGACGTTGTTGCGGTTGCGGAGCGCGCACCCGGCGCAGTGCTCTGCATCGTGAGCGCGCTGGACTTCCACGAGATCGGGACTCAGATTCCTTCTGGCGTGAGCATCGCCATCGGGCCGAAGGACAGGCGACCCAAGATCGACTACCCGCCCGTTCGCGTCTATCGGATGTCCGGTCAGGCACTCACTTCAGGTGTTGAAGAGCACTCGATAGACGGTACGACAGTGAAGGTGTTCAATCCCGCGAAGACCGTCGCCGACTGCTTCAAGTTCAGGAACAAGATCGGGCTCGATGTTGCCCTCGAGGCACTCCGGGAGGCGGTGCGCAGCCGGAAGGCCACGCGTGACGAGATCATGATGTACGCCGAGATCGATCGTGTGTCCAAGGTCGTGCGTCCGTACCTTGAGGCGATGGAATGAGTCAGCGCGAACTGAAGAACATCCCCGCGTCTGTTCGCGCGCGCCTGCTAAACGAAGCGAAGACGAGCGGGGACTCCTACGATCAGGTGCTCCAGTACTTCGCGATCGAGCGGTTCTTGTATCGGTTGTCGAAGACCGAGTGGGGAGAGCGATTGATCGTGAAAGGTGCGATCATGCTCCGCGCCTGGGGGACGCCGCTCGGCCGACCCACCCGCGACATCGACTTCCTCGGCAAGATCGACAACTCACCACAGGCCGTCGGCCGAGCGGTTCGGGAGTGTCTCGCGATCGAGTACCCGAAAGACGGTCTGGTGTTCGACCAGGACGTCGAGGTCAACGAAATCAACGTGATTAACCGGTACCCTGGAGTGAGAGTCGTCGTGCGGGGTAGTCTCGACGGCGGCACCTTCAAGCTGCAGCTCGACATCGGGATAGACGAAGCGGTCGTGCCTGATCCGGTGTGGGTCGAGTATCCGACGCTTCTCGACCTTGACGCGCCAAGAGTCCTCTCCTACCAACCCGTGACCGCCCTGGCCGAGAAGTTCGAGACGATTGTCACGCGGGGTCTCACGAACAGTCGGCTGCGGGATTACTACGACCTCTGGTTCCTGCCTACGCTGCAGTCATGCGATGGCTCAGAGCTAGCTGCTGCACTAGAGGCGACCTTCCGCCATCGGGGCACGACCCTACCCTCGGATGTGCCGTCAGGACTCTCGGATGCCTTCCACGGCATCACCGCCATGCAGGCTGGGTGGCGCTCGTTCCTATCGAACCAGGGCATCGAGGCGCCGTCGGACCTCTCCGATGTTTGCGAGGCGATCGCCGTCTTCATCATGCCGCCCGCTGCCGCCGCCGCAGCAGGGCGGCCGTTCGAGCTGACCTGGGAGTCTTCCGAAGGATGGTCATGATGAACGATGAACCGATGATCCCCCTCGAAAACCGTTAGGCGGGTTACCCCCGTCTCGAGGGTTCGAATCCCTCCCTCTCCGCCAGAGGGACACTATGCGGCCCCGGTCACCGATGAGGTGGTCGGTGCCGCAATCATGCCGCTGTCATCGCAACCAATGCTAGCTCCCTAGACTGCGCATGATCTCCTCGTACTCGTCCCTGGATATCTCACCGCGCGCGAACCGTTCTCGCGCGGTACGGATCGCGGAGTCCTCCGACGATGACTGCGGGCCTGCGCCGGTACGGCTCCCGCCCTCGCCCACTGTTCGGACGAGCCAGATGATGAGCACCACTAGTCCTGCGATGACCAGAAGCCCGAAGAAGAACAGCAGCAGCGTCTCGGTCGTGCCGTGGCCAGCACCACACCACGGGCAGAAGTCACCCATACCCCTTTCGAACATCATCGCCTGTCCAGCTCCTTCAGATAGTCGAGCAGCTCTTGGAACTCCGTGCCGGTGAGGTCCCAGCGAGGCATGACCGGATCGAGTTCCTCGCCATCAGGCTCAACCCCCTCGACGATGGCTCGCCGGATGTCCCGATCGGACCAGCCCTCCCCGTCGTGGTCCTCGTGGGGCGATGTCAGCGCCGAGTAGCGGATGTCCGGCGCCTCGAATCCGCCCATCATCCGGACGTATCCGCCGCCGCCGTCGATCCCGTGGCAGCGAGCGCATCCGCCGCCCATCATCCCCGGACCGATGGTCGTTCGCGGTATCGAACGACCGTCCTCTCCAACGCCGCCGGCGTAGATGCGGGCGCCGAGTGAGGTGTACTCAGTGCTCACGGTGGTGCGAGGAGCAGGAGCACGAGACGACACGGTCCAGATGATTCCGGCTATCCCGGTTACCACGATCAGCAGTCCGAGTATCGCCAGCCATGCGGAGCGCACGTATATCACTTCCTTTGTAAGACACGTTTCCGTATATACCCACTTGGCTCGGAAGCTGAGAGACGGCCCTCTGAGATCGAACAGGCGGACGCGCCACTAGCCGGTCCCCGTCTCGAGGGTTCGAATCCCTCCCTCTCCGCCAGATGCGAACGTGACGACACCCGCTCGCCGATGCCGAGGGGCACGCTCACCCAATCGCGACGCCCAGGAGCTTGAATGCCCAGCACACGGGTCCTGAGGCGCCAAGATCGTGGACACCGCCCTGCCGTCCCTGTGGGTAGCGGGTACGTACTACCTGTCGCCGCACTCGATTCCGAATGTGCTATGGCGAAGCACGCCGCAGGAGGAACGGAGGGAACCGATATGAGTGACGTCACGGTTCTCGGTCTAGGAGCTATGGGCTCGGCGCTCGCCCGCGCCTTGCTTGGTGGTGGATACGACGTGACAGTCTGGAATCGGACGGCCGAAAGAGCTGAGCCACTTGTCGCCGAGGGCGCCACGCGTGCTTCCGATCCGGCTGTGGCGTTGGCTGCGAGCCCGATCGTGATTGCGTGTCTCAGGGACTACGAGGTGACACAGGATGTGCTGTCGCAGCCGGACGTCGCGCCTCAACTCGGCGGCAGGATGCTGCTGCAGCTCGCGGGTGGATCGCCGAAGGAGGCGCGCGAGATGCAGCGTTGGGCCCGCGAGGTAGGCGTCGAGTACCTTGACGGAGAGATCATGGTCTATCCCGATGGGATCGGCTCGGAAGACGCCGCCATCCTCGTAGCGGGTCCAGAAGGCGCGTATCGCCGCTGTGAGCCGCTACTGCGCTCCATGGCGGGAGCGGCGACTTACGTCGGAGAACCGATTGGCGCTGCGGCCGCGCACGGGACAGCGATGGGAGCGGTGCTCTACGGTTCGCTGCTGAGCGCAGCGCATGCGGCACTCATCTGCGAGGCCGAGGGCCTCGACGTCGACCAGTTCGCCACCCGTCTTGACGAGCATGACATGCCAACGATCGCCGGGGCCGTGAACGACCTACTCAGGCGGATTGCCGATGGTCGGTTCGATGAGACTCAGGGGTCGCTGCGTACCGGCGCTGACGGTGCCGAGCAGATGCTGACACACGCGCTCGAGGCGGGGCTGGATCCACGGTTCCCACAATACGTCGCTTCTATGCACCGGCAGGCCGTAGAGGCCGGTCTCGGCGAGAAGGATGAGTCGGCCGTGATCGAAATCATGCGCGCCAGCGGGGACCGACCTCCAGAAGTCCCTTGACGAAAGTTGAGTCTCGCAACTCGAAAACAGGCTACCCCGGGCTCGGAAGGGATCCCGCCACGAGGATCGAGGCGCCAGATCCATATAGACGTCAGGACACCGGAACTTGGCGATTCCGACAAGCGCCACGCACGCTGACGCGCTCCACGTTAGGCCGGGAAGCGCTCCGGGAACGACTCTCATAATGGCGGCGCTTCAAATGGAGGCGGCTCTTGACGACACTCCGACCGGCCCAAGTCATCCGCCGCGTTGTGCAGGCGTTCAACGAGCACGACCTCGGCTTCCTCGAGCAACAGGTCACTGAGGACTTCGAGCGACACGATCTGGCCGGAGCTTTCCTGAGGACCGGCAGCGGGGGCGTCGAGGTCAGAGGTTTCCTCCAGGCGCTGTACGACGGAGTCCCCGATGTCCAGCTCAAAGTGCTGGACTTGATCGAGAGCGGGGACCGCGTTGTGATGCGCTACGAGTTCTCAGGAACACATGGCGGGGAGTTCCTTGGCATCAGCCCGACGAACCGACCGGTTAACTTCGATGGAATCAACATCTACAGGTTCGAAGGTGACAGGATTTCCGAGGTCTGGCAATTGTGGGACTGGGCCACCGTACTCCACCAGATGGATGCATTGACCTGGCCCCCCGGTACAGCGGATCCCAGGTGATGTAGTCGTAGCCACTGCCGGTGAGGCTCGGACTGGGCAGCAGTAGTGGACTCGGAGGTGACCTATGAGAGAGTTTGAAGAGGCGCTTCGGAGGTTCGATGATACCTTCAAGACCGCTCAAGCTCAGGACGTCATCGACATCCTTGCTGAAGACTGCCGCGCGCTAATCCACTACCAGGCGATGATCGAGGGTCGGGAGGCGGTAGGAGAGGCCTTTCAGCGATTCTTCGGCATGTTCGAAGTTTCTGCCTACGAGCCTGAGTACGACGTGGTCGACGTGATAGGTGACCAGGCGTACGTTCTCGGTTCCTTTCGCCAGACTCTACAACCCCGTGAGGGTGGCTCTACCGTGCAGGTCTTCGGAAGGATAGTTCTATTCTGGAGGCGGATTGGAGGCTCGTGGCTTATGACGAGACTTCTTACAGCTCGCTCTGCACCGGACCAAGTACAGGATTGATGCTGGTCGATGTGGGGATTCGTGTCGACCGCGGCACTCGAGCTCCAGCTAGCGC
>SKKZ01000008.1 GCA_007123455.1 Coriobacteriia bacterium
ACCCGGGAATCATGAGTGCGCGGCCCATGCAGACGGCCTTGGTGTGGGGAGACCCGAGAGCGAGCACCTTGAAGATATGGTCCTCGGTGGAGAAGCCGCCCGCCATCGCGATGTCGGGAACGAACTCACCACGTGAAGCGAGCTTCGCGGCAAGCTCGTTGGCCATGGACTGCAGGTAGAACGTCGGGATGCCCCACTCCTCCATCATGCGCCACGGGCTCATCCCCGTGCCGCCGGGTGCACCGTCGATGGTGAGCAGGTCGATGCGGTTCTCGCTCGCCCACTTCATAGCCATGGCGAGTTCGCGCATCGAGTACGCACCGGTCTTGAGCGTGACGCGCTTCGCGCCGAGTCCCCGCAGGCGCGTGACATCGGCCGCGAACTGCTCGCGGTCGACGAAACCGAGGCGGCTGTGGCGCTCGAACTGGCGCAGGGCACCGTCGCGGAAGGACGCCTGGACGGCGGGGTCGGACGGGTCGGGCGTGACGAGATACCCGCGGCGCTGTAGCTCCAGCGCGCGCTCGAGCGTGTCGACCTTGATCTCGCCACCGATCGACTTCGCACCCTGGCCCCACTTGAGCTCGACAGTCTCGACGCCGAGTGTCTGCGTCACGTACTCGGCCACGCCGAGGCGCATGTCCTCGACATTGAGCTGGACCAGGATGTCGCCGTACCCGTCCTGGTAGCGACGGTACTCCTCGATGCGGCGCTCCATGTCAGGGGAGCGGGTTATCCGCCCCTTGTCATCGATCTCGAGATCAGGATCGATGCCGCACACGTTCTCGCCGCACACGAGCGAGATGCCGCTGATGGCAGCACCGATGGCGAAGTGCTCCCAGTTCTTGCGCGCGACCTCGGTCGAGCCCAGCGCCCCGGTGAACACCGGAAGCTTCATCTTCACGGGATGGTCGGTGCCAAACGTCGTCTCGGTGTCGGCGAAGGGAAAGAGCGTGGTGTCGGGAGAAGCCTCGGTGCCCTCGGGCAACCCTTTGGCGCCGTAGGCGTAGCCGAGGATGTTCAGATGGCTGTAGTCGACGGGGTAGTCCTTGTCGCCTCCCGCCGTGACATCGCCGTACGGATCCGGGTAGATGACCTCGCGACCGCGGAAGGAGGTCTTGAAGACCTCGCAGTTGCCGCGACACCCGTCGATGCAGCGGGAGCAGATACCCGAGCCGGGCACTACGTCTCGCGAACGATTGGAGGTCTGGGTGACGTCGGTGCCGTTGGGGCGCTGTAGATTCATCGGGAGCCCTCCTCACCATGTGTCGAGCTTGATGCCTGCGATATTCCCCGCTCCGGGCACACCAGAAACACGCGATCGAACCAGCGCCCCTGATCTGATCGAGCGAGTCGCGCAGCGCCTTTGCACTTACGGAGTATCCCTACTGCAGCTCCCGCGTGCCCGCATCCACGCAGTACCCGGTGCCATCGAGCTCGAAGCAGAGCGTGTGGGGATCGCGCCACTCGGTTGGCTCGTAGCTGAACGGCGGCTCAAGCTCCTGCTCCCGGTCGACTTCCACACGAAAGCCGGTGTCCTCCGCATACTCCCCGATGTCGTCACGGTCGACGATCTTCAAGGTCTCGGTGGGTGCCGGGGAGTGCACCACGAACAGAGCGAACCGGTCGTCCGGACTCCACGAGTACGGACCGATCTCGCCCCCGAACTGAAACGCGACGACGTGGTGCTCCTCGGCCACGACGTCGTAGAGGAAGGCGTATCCATGGGACGTCCCGACCGTGCCGATCGCGATCCACCGGCCGTCGTCGGAGAGCACCGCATTGGTGAACCTGGTCGGCCCGCCGAAGCTGGTCTCTCCGTCAGGGCTCACCTCGTCGGGCAGCTCGTCGATGTGGAGCAAGACCTCGTCGTCCTGGTCTCGGATGGACTCGGCCGAGGTCTCGATAGACGCGGGAAGCTCCGGCTCCGGCCCGTCATCGGGATCCGGCTCCGGTGTGGGTGTCGGGGTGGGATCCACCGGAATCGGCTCGAGAGGGTCGTCCGGGGCACACGCTGTGACGGCGCCAAGCGACATCACGAGCAGCACCGCAAGGACGATGCGCACTACGAATGATCGATGCTTCGACATGGGTATCACTCCTCCGTGCGGCAGCCGCGTGCGGCCACCCATCGGGACCTCGTCATTCGATGAACTCCAGTTGCTCCATCATGGAATCGAGTACGCGCTTGTTGCGCTCGTAGTCGAGCCCTTCCATGATGTCGTCGAGTACAACCGGTTCCCGGCTGAACTGGATGGCGACATCGAACACCTCGGTCGCCGGCGGGACATCGAAGGGCTCGGGGTGGAAATAGCTGCAGTCGTCTGTCATCCCCCCACTGCGCGTCTCCCACCCTGCTGGATACGCGATTCGAACGCCGAAGTCGTCGTTGGTGCACTGACCGGTGAGTTCGATGGCGTCGTTCGGTTCATCGATCGGAGGCTGTGGCGTCTCCGTCTCGGGCGGGGCGAAGTCCACGTCGTTGACTGGTTCGGGAGGCTCCTCGGCACATCCGGTGAGCGCAGCGATTGCGATTGCGACGCCTGCGACGACTGCAAGCATCCGCGCGGGATTGGTCGATCGTCTCATCCTCAATGCCCCCTTCACCGCATCTGTCGACTCGTTTTCGAGGCGAGCGCTGTGAGCGCACGCCTCTACCCTTAGGCGTACCCGGGAAGGGCGCCGGGTAAAACCTTCGCGTCCCGGAAGGAGTCACCGGTGCGCCGGGTATCGGACGGGTCTGACAGGATGGAGCGTCCGGCGGCGACCGCTCAGACTCGCTCCTCGGCAGGAAGCCTGACCAGGTAGATGCTGAATCCGATGCCGACGGCCAGAAGCATGGAGTACATCGTGAGCATCAGTCGCACGCTGCTGATCTGGTGCCACACCGCCACAGAAGGAACCAGCACACCGATCCACAAGAGCACCAGGGCTATCTTCTTGACCCTGGCCGGCATGGGCGTTCCGTACAGGAAGCCGCTTATGTAGGGGCCGAGGAAGCCGTGAGACAGCAGCCAGCGGTGCAATCTGTCGGACGAGCGCGCGAAACAGAAAGCAGCGACCAGCAGAAAGGGCGTCGCGGGCAGAATCGGGAAGACGAAGCCGGTAACCCCGATCGCCAGGCTCAGGAAGCCCAGGAGAACGAGGAGTATCTTCACAACTGCGTTCAGCGGGGCCACCTCCGGGATTCGCGATCACTCGCCTCTCAGCAAGTCTCGCGCCTTCTCCCCCCACCCCGGTGTCGGGATGCGTCCTCGTTGCAAGTGCACGAGCCTTCGTCAGCCGAGCCCGCTACCATCCTAATCGAAGGGCTCGCCGATAATGACCCCGTCTGATGATATCTCGAAGCGGCGTATGCTCGGATCGTGCCCGCTCGCGCGTGTCTTGATGATGGATATCGCCCGATGTATCTCGGATTTCTCCTTGACGTAGTGGAGGAGGATCACGTTGTCAGACATGTGACTGACACCGAACTTGCTGACCACGCTCGTCGCGAAGATGTCCCTGACCTCGTGCGTCATGTACGTGGAGACACCCCGCACCGCCATCGCCTGGACGAACGCGTACATGAAGTCTCTGAAACGTGCCGGATCGGGCGCCGAGGCTTCCAGGTCGTTGAGACTGTCGACCATGACCCGATTGACACCGCCCGCGTTCACCTTGCCTGCGACCCTGCTGACGAACTCGTCGATGTAGACGTCGACCGGCGACACGTAGAACAGTTCAAGCATCCCGCTGTCGATGGCCTCTTGAAGGTCCCAACCGAACCCGGCGACGATACGCTGGAGCTGCGTCGGGTTCTCCTGGAGCGTCGCGACGAGAGCCTTCTCGCCCATCTCGATACCCTTGAAGATGTAGTGAAGGCCGAGCAGCGTCTTGCCGCTACCCGGAGGTCCGAAGACTACCGTCGCGCTCCCCTTCCAGAAGCCGTCCGCAACCATCGCGTCGAGCATCTCGACACCGGTCTTATCTCGTTGTTGCGACAGATCGTACGCCACCGGAGTTGCCTCCGTGACCAGACGCGGGAAGACCTCGAGTCCCGATCGCGCAATCTTGAACGCATGCTCTCCACCGAAGTACGCCGAGCCCCGTTGTTTGATGACGCGCAGGTAGCGGATGTCTTTCACTCCGATCTTCTGCAAGACGAGCTCGACGATGCCGTCGGCGACCGCGAACTCCGGCGCGAGCGCCGTCTCGTCCGCAGAGTATTCGCCGACGAGGAAGCTGGTGACGGAGACCGAGGAGAGTGCAGTCAGAAGCCGGGACAGCTTCGTCCTGAACTCCGCAGGCGAACTCGAGAACGCGTGCAACGCCTTGAAGCTGTCGATGACAAGGAATGCCGGGGCGTTCTCCTTGATGATGGCGATGACCTCGTCGACGAACCCGTCAAGACCCCGTGACCGCAGGGTCTCTCCCAGGTCGTGATAGAACACGGTCTCGCCGATGGCTGCGGGGTCGAAGTAGTCGAACCCCTGCAGGTAGTGCAGCATCTTGTCGACGGGTTCGGAGACCGTGCTGAGGTAGTACGCAGGCCTGTCAGGAGTCGCGTTCTCGAACACGACCTTCTCGGCAAGGATCGTCTTGCCCGTGCCGGGCAGGCCCATGAGTATGTTGATCGAGTTCTCCGGGAAGCCGCCGCCCAAGATCTGGTCGAGCTCGGGGCTCCCACTGGCGATCCGCTTCATGAGACCTCCTCCGGGACCTGCTTCTTCAGCAACGTCTTGACCGACCTGATGAGCTCGGTCCGCTCGATCGGCTTGAGCAGGAAGGCATCGGCGCCGGCCTCAAGAGCGCGTTTCCGGACATCCAGCACGCTGAAGATAAGCACGGGGATGGACGCGGTCGCGGGTCTTCCCTTGAGCGCCTGGCAGACTTTGAGGCCGCTCAGGCCCGGCAGGATGATGTCGAGTATGATGAGATCCGGCTGCAGCTTCTCAGCCTCATCAACGGCTTTTCGGCCGTCCAGCACGATGTGGACGTCGTACCCCTCCCGGTTCAGGAAGTGCTCCTCGAGCTCGGCGGTGATGGGGTCTTTCTCTGCGACGAGGATCAGGATCGCGCCCTTAGCAGCCGCCTGCCCGGCGACCGCACCGGTCTTCCTGAGTTCCTGCTCGAGCAATCTGTGCGCGACGCTTGCCTGCACGCCCTCGTGGTCGATCTGGTGCTTGAGCCACTTGATGCGCTCGATGTCCTCCTGGCTGTACAGCCGGTGACCGCCTTGTGTGCGCTCGGGCACTATGAGAGAGAATGTCTTCTCCCAGTGGCGCAGCGTGGTGGCCGGAACATCGGTGAGCTCGGCGGCTGCCTTCATCGAGTACGTGGCGATCTCGGCTTCGCGCTTCATTGAGCACGCCCTCCCCGAAGCCTAACCTAAAGCTAGAGTCAACTTAGAGAAGAATAACTGTACCAGAAGTTACGCCTACGCGCCTGCCCGCCGGGTCCGGTCGTCACGTGTCCAACCGCAAGGCGAAAATGGCCAGGTCGTCCCGGAGCATCCCGCCCGTGAATGCATCGCACTGATCGAGCATCCGCTCGATCACCCCATCCGGCTCGATGTCGGACAACCCCTCCAGCAGTCCGAAGAGTCGTTCCTCGCCGAACTGCTCTCCTTCGCGCCGTGCCTCGGTGAGTCCGTCAGTGTAGAGGAAGAGTGTTTCACCCGGGTCCAGACGGACCTCATGGTCGTGGTACGAGACATCCCCGAATGCCCCTATCACGGGGCCTGTAGCCGCAAGTCTCCGTGCAGCTCCTTGATTGCGAACGATGGCGCCCGCAGTGTGTCCGGCATTCGCATACACGAGACCGCCGTCAGCGCGATCGAGAATGCCGAAGAACACCGTTGCGAACTGCTCGATCCTCGTGGCCCGGTACACCACCTCGTTGGTGAGATGCAGGATGGCAGCCGGCGTCTTGTCTCTCTCGGCGGTGTGCGCCCGAAGCGTGTTCTTGAGAAGAGACGTCAGCACAGCGGCATCGAGGCCCTTCCCGGAGATATCGCCGATCGTCACACCGATACGGTCGTGCTCGATCTCGAACACGTCGTAGAAGTCGCCGCCTACGAGCCCCACACCGCTCGCTGCACGATACGCCTGCGCGAACCTGATGCCGGATACACGGTCGGGGAGTGCGAGGAGAGCGTGCTGGAACAACTCGGCGACATCGCGCTGCTGCTCGAAGAGACGTGCGTTCGCTATCGCCACCGCAGCCTGGGCGGCAAGTCCTTCGACCACCTCGATCTCGCGTGGAGAGAAGTCACGCCGGACATCGGGATCGTCCAGACCGATGTTGCCTATGACTTCTCCCTTGAACACGAGTGGGACCGACAGCGAAAGCCGTGACCGGAGTTTCTCGACACGGTCCCGCCCGGCCTCCGACATCTCGGCCGATTCGTAGTCAACGACACAGCTATGCTTATCGCGAATCGAATCCTGCACTTGGCCCGAGAGGGTATCCAGCGGGATACGCGTTCCCGGCTTCACTCCCTCGAGTCCGGCCGTCGACTCCACGATCAGCACTTGCCACTCGGCATCGTATCGCGTCACGACGACGCGACTTCTGCCCGTTGCCTCGATTACCAGATCCATGAGCCGCGCAAGGACCTTGGCGAGGTCGAGCGATCCGGCCAACAGATCGGCTGCACGCAGCAGCAGGCCAGTCGTCTCCAGCTCCCGTCTGGCCTCGTCGCGCGCTGCGGTTTCGGCCTCATGGCGTTCGGCATTCCAGATCGCGTTGGCGGCTTGCACGGCAAGAAGATGAAAAGTCTCGCGCTCCTCTGGTGACGGCTCCAGCCGCCGCCGATCCAGCCCGAGCAGGACTCCCCTCAGCCTGTCTCCTCCGACGACCAGCGGCTCGGCGAACATATTGGTGAGTCCCGCCTGCTCGAGCCGAGCAAAGAGCGACTCCGGATCATCCCCTGAAGGAATCACGGTTCCCAGTTCACCGGAGAGTCCCGTCTCCAGCGTCGCCAACTCGATGGGCTTCACCTTGAGCTGTGACACCTCTGCGGGAACGCCTTCGGCAGCAAGCACCGTGAAGTCGACCGCGCCTTCATGGCGGAACAGAAGAACGAACGCAGGCATCTCGAGAAGCAGGGCCGCGTACTCGACGATCTGAGCGGCGACACGTTGCAGATCGATGACGGAACTGAAGACCGTGCCCAGCCGGGCGATCGAGTCGAACATCCTTTCCCGCTTCACCGCTCGCGCTCGCAGGACCGCGTTCTCCAACGCCACCGCCAACTGCGAGACGGCGGCGCACAGCAGCCGGCGCTCGTCTTCGCCGAAATCTATGAAGCCGCCCGACTCGTCCACGAGCACGATCTCCCTCGTGACGCCGGAATCACAGAGGGGAGCGACGAACGCCCGTTTGCATCGGAAGCGCTCGAACAGTTCACGCACCTCTTCCGGGAGAGCCTCGTCACTGGCTTCGACTATCAGCGGACCCTCGGCCAGTCTGCGTTGGAGCTCGTCGGTGTGCGGCAGTCGAAGCGTCGCGCCCTCCTCGATCGGATCGGGCCCACTCGATGCAAGGACGCCGAGCGTGCCATCGCCGATCGACAGCACCGCGACGCGCGCCCGCGGTGAGAGTATGGCCACGATCTCGGAGAGGGACTTCAGAGCGGCAGGCAAGGAGGACGACACGGACAGATTGACTGCCGAGCTTCTGCGCCTGTCGTCCCCACCCGTTGGTCGCATGGCCTGCCGTTCCTGCTGGGTCCGTCCCGGGAGTAGCGACTCGGAATCGCGGCGGCGCAGTGGCGCCGTCACTTACGGATACCCATACCGCGGACGATTCCGACAGGCATCCGTGAAGAGGTTCCCGGGGGAGCTGCATTCAGCCCGGTCCCCCGCCCTCCTGCCGGCGTGAGGGTACCGGACGCACAGGCGGTGCAGATACCGTATCGCCTTCCGAGCTTGCCAGCT
>SKKZ01000206.1 GCA_007123455.1 Coriobacteriia bacterium
ACCACCTGGGGAATCGTGTGTGTCCCGCTCTCGACACGGCTCTGCGCAACGAGTGCGGCGATGAAGAGCGCAAGCACCGCCGCTGAAGAGTTGCGGGTCGCGTAACCTGCCGCCATAGCTGCTCCGGTCGCTAGTGCGGTGTGACCCGACGGCCAGCCCCCCCGAAGGAAGGTGCCTTCGCGGCTGAAGGCCTTCAGGGCGATGACTGCGAGTGCTGTCAAACCGAGCGCGATTACGGTGAGATGCACCGGAGAGCGCGACACGACAGCAAAGCCCTCGGCCATCAGGTCCTGAGCCCGGTCGAAGAAGATCACGTACCCGACGGCCACCGCTATCAGAGAGGATACGAGCACTCCGCCCGCGGCGACATCCTTCGCGACCTTGGCCCGGGGATCGAAACGGTCGACAGCGAGATCCACCGTGGACTCGACCGCCGTGTTCACGAGCTCTGTGAACAGTACGAAGCCGATGGCGAAGAGCAGAGCCACCATCTCGAGACGCGAAACATCCATCAGCACCGCGAGACCGAGCACGAGTGCGGCAGCGATGAAGTGCAGTCGCATATTCCGCTGGGTACGCAGCGCGTAGATGATTCCCTGGATAGCGTAGTTGAAGCTCCACAGCAGCGACCGGCTCCTCACCGGCTCCCCCTCACAGTGCTTCCGCGTACGCGTCGAGCAGCACCCGTTCCCGCTCCTGCATCACGGCGGCATCGTCGTCACTCTCGTGAGCATAGCCGAGAAGGTGAAGGATCCCGTGAACGAGCAGCAGGTTCAGTTCGTGCTCGACAGTGTGGCCGAGCTCGGCGGCCTGGCGTTCCGCCAGTTCCGGAGCGATGACGACATCCCCCAGAGTGATCGGCTCGTCGCTCTCGACGGGACACGGGTCGTCACACTCGAACGAAAGAACATCCGTCGGGCCTTTGATCCCACGATAACTCTCGTTGAGTTCGGCCATCTCGGCTACATCGACGAGGGCAAGCGAGAGCTCGGCGTGGGGCGGCACATCCTCGCGGTCCAACACGAACTCGGCCAGGCGTTCGAAGGCAGCAAGATCGAGCGGTTCGGGCTCCCTATGGCTGGTGATGCTGATGGGCATACTCGGACCTCCTCGGCGTAGCTTCCGGGTATTCGATTCGAGGATGATAGATGCTCACGAGCATCGTGGTGTAGACCTGGACGATACGATCGAGATCGGCAAGCGTGAGGTCCGAGTCATGAAGCTGGCCATCTGCCACTTTGGCGTCTACGACGCGGCGCACCGCCGCCTCGACCCGTGGTAACGACGGCTTCTTGACCGCCCGAACCGCGGCCTCGGTGCTGTCGGCGAGCATGACGAGGGCCGCCTCACGGGACTGAGGTCGCGAGAATGCATACCGGTAGTCTGCCTCGGCCACAGAGCCCTCCGTCTCCGCGGCCTTGTTGTAGAAATAGCTCACGAGAGAATCGCCGTGATGCTGCTCGATGATGTCGACTATCTCCGGTGGCAGTCGATGCTCGCGTGCCAGATCGAGTCCTTCGCGCACGTGCGCAGTGATGATGATCGCCGAGAGACTCGGTGTGGTCTCGTCATGCGGATTGCCCGCGCCAGCCTGGTTCTCGACGAAGAAGCCGGGGCGACGTATCTTGCCGATGTCGTGGTAGTACGCGCCGACACGGGCAAGCAGGGGGTTGGCACCTACCGCCTCTGCGGCGGCTTCGGCGAGGTTGCCCGTGATCACCGAGTGGCTGTAGGTTCCGGGCGCCTCGACCATGAGACGCCGCATGAGCGGATGACCGGGACTCGCAAGCTCGAGAAGGCGGACGTCAGTGGTGATGCGGAACACGTACTCGAAGAAGGGCAGCAGCCCGTAACCGAGGACCGCGGCGAACAGCCCGCCGAGGGCACCGTTGGCGGCGGCGCTCAACGCCTCGGCCGGAGGTGATCCTGCAGCAAGCGTGGCCAGCCAGGCGAGTGATGCACCCGAAGCGACGAGGAACATCCCGACATAGAACAGACGCGCGCGCTCGGTCATGAACGACATCGCGACCACCGACAGCGTGCTCCACACGAGAATGGCGACCATGCTCGAACCGGCCGTGAATCCCAGAAGCACACCTCCCACGGCAGTAACGACCGCCGTGAGCAGGCCGATGCGCGCGTTGATGAGCACGGTGGCGAGCATCGCCGTGAGCGGCACCGGGAGGAAGTACACGGAGACCTCGGGGAAGAACCACAGGATCGCACGCGTGGCCCAGAGTGCACCCGCCACAAGGACAGCGATAAGCGCGAGGTCGCGCGTGGATTCGAAGACCGCGCGGTCGAAGCGCCAGACGAATGCGACAGCCGACGCCGCGGCGACACCGGCAAGCAACACGAGTGCACCGAGCGACGGCAGTGAACCGCCCTGGTCCAGCAGTCCCAGGCGCCGGATGATCTCGAGGTGCTCCGCGGTAACGATCTCCCCGCGCTGGACGATGTTCTCGCCCGCCTGCTTGATGATGACGACCGGATCGACGGCCTCGGCAGCAGCGGCTCGAGCGGCCTCAGTCGCCGCATCATCTTCCGAAAGCGTCGGCCGGACGCTCTGTTCGACGATGCCGGTGACCGCGTCTCGCACCCCGCGCTGCAGTGGGAGGCTGTCGGCGCTCTCGCGCAACTGCACGAGCACCGAATCGAGCTCGTCGGCAGCAAAACGGCGTGTCAGTACCGTCGTTGCCAGCTGCTCGGCTGCGCGTTCCGCACGACCGAAGTCGACGTCATCGGCCTCGAGAAGCGCCTCGATCCAGGCCTGATCGTACTCCGGGAACCGGTTGACTAGTGCCTGGACGGCCACGGTCGGTTCCTCTGAGGCGAGCGGCCGGTTCAGGCGGATGGTTTCGAACGCAGCCGAAACATCTCCGCGTGCTTCCGAAACGATGCCGGGATCGAACACCGTGACCGGCTCTACGGAGTCCGCGGCCTGCTGTCGCAAACGCTCAGTAGCGTCCTCGTCAACGAATTGAACGGTACGATTCGCACGAAAGGTACGGGAGGCGGGCTCACCCTCGTTGAGACCGGCGGGCGGCGCCTGTAACACCAGCGGCAGGGCGATGAGCACCGCCGTGGCAACTGCGAGTGCCACACGCTGGGCGCGTCGACTCCGCAGTCTGCCGTCGACGAATGCAATCCTTCTCAGGAGGTCGGATAGCCTACCCATGGCGGGCCTCCGCCTTCGCCTCCTCATACGCGTGATATGCAGTCACGATCCGCTGAACGAGCTTGTGTCGCACGACATCGCGTGAACCGAGTTCGATGAACGACACACCCGGAACCGAATCGAGAATGTCCCGGACCTGCTTGAGGCCCGAGGCCCCTTTCGGAAGATCGATCTGCGTGATGTCACCGGTCACGACGACCTTGGAGCCGAAGCCAAGCCTGGTCAGGAACATCTTCATCTGCTCGGGAGAGGTATTCTGCGCCTCGTCAAGGATGATGAAGCTGTCGTTGAGCGTGCGACCCCGCATGAACGCCAGCGGTGCGACCTCGATGACCCCGCGGTCCATGAGTTGGTTCGACTTCTCGATATCCATCATGTCGAACAACGCGTCGTACAGGGGACGCAGATAGGGGTCGACCTTCTCGTACAGGGTGCCGGGAAGGTAGCCCAGGCTCTCCCCTGCCTCGACGGCCGGCCTGGTGAGGATGATCCGGCCGACCTCGCGCTTCTTGAGCGCATCTACCGCCATCGCCATGGCAAGATAGGTCTTGCCCGTACCGGCAGGCCCGATGCCGAAGGTGACCGTGTTGTGCCTGATGGCGTCCACGTAGCGCTTCTGCCCTGCGGTCTTCGGCCGGAGCGCCTTGCCCTTGTGGGTGAGTAGCACGTCCGCGTAGAGAGCGCTCGGAGTGCACTCGCCTTCCCGCAGCATTTCAATCGACCGCTCGAGGCTCTCGGGGGTCAGACGGTCCCCCTTCTCGACCAACGCGATCATCTCAGTGAACAGCGAAGACACCGCCTGGCCCTCAGCGACCTGGCCGGAGATTGTGATCTCGTTGCCCCGCACCGATATGTCTGACTCGAACTGGTCCTCGATGAGCCGCAAGAGCCCGTCGCTCTGACCGAGGAGGTCGGTCATGTCCAGCTCGGGAGGTACGACGAGCCGAATCTGGGTGGGTTCCACCTGGGGTGCACCTTCTATCATCTTCATGCCGGCGCACCGGCATCATAGGTATATTGAATCTACCCGTGGTCTGCCCCTGAATTCTACCACGCTCGGGGGTGCTGGAGGGTCAGACACGCTCGGCGAACAGTACTCCGGACGTCTCATGTCCGAGTCGTACGCGCACGAGGTTCCCCGGTGAGAGCCCGGTGGCATCCAGCCGTACCCTGAGGTAGTCACCCGTGGTCCCGGTCGCCGTTGCCTCGTCTGCCCCCGACGTGATCTCTTCGACAAGGACCTCCGCCTCCTGACCGAGACGAGCCGCCGCCCCGGCCGAGCGCAAGCGGACGTCTTCCGCACGAAGTTGCGCGGCGCGGCGGGCGCTTACGGAGGGTGGGACCTGCAAGGGCATCGATGCTGCTCGAGTGCTCGCACGTCTCGAGTAGCGAAATACGTGGAGCCTCGAGAACCGGACCTCGGCGACGAGCGAACAGGTCGCCTCGTGATCGCGATCGGTCTCACCCGGGAAGCCCACCATGACATCGGTCGTAATCGCCACGTCCGGGATGGCGTCGCGAGCGGCTTCTATCTTCGCGACATACTCGGCGGCCCCGTAGCCTCGCCCCATCGCGTCGAGCACCGCGTCCGAACCGGACTGGAGCGGCACGTGAAGATGCGGGCACACCTGTGGATTCGTGGCGAGCACAGCTAGCAGTTCGCTGGTGATATCGAGTGGCTCGATGCTCGATATCCGGACGCGGCGGACCCCGGTTGCGGCCACCGCCTCTATGAGTCCCGGCAGTCCGACGCCATCCGAGTCGTACTTACCGATGTTGATGCCGGTGAGAACGACCTCCGGTGTCCCGGACGCCGAAAGGCGTGCTACCTCATCGAGCACCTCGTCCAGACCGACGGAACGTGGCGCGCCTCGCGCAAACGGGACGATGCAGTAGGCACAGAAGGAATCGCAACCGTCCTCGACCTTAACGGCTGCCCGCACACGGAAGCCCTCGCCGGAACGTTGTATCGGCCTGACCGCACTATCGGGAGCGCCGAGGATGGCCGCGACACGCAGCGCAACCTGTTCGCGATCGGCTTCGACGACAACGCGGTCCCCGAGCGCCTCCAACCCCTCGGCGTCAAGCGCGGCGAGACACCCGGTCACCACCACCACCGGCATCTGCCGGGACGAGAGCGCGTGCCTGACGGCCTTGCGCGCCTTCTTGTCCGCCTGCCCGGTCACCGTGCAGGTGTTCACTATCACGACGGAAGCGTCCTCTTCGTCCACGAGGTTGACCCCCCGCCCCACGAGCGACGCGGCCACTCCTTCGCTCTCGGCCCGGTTCACTTTGCAGCCGAGCGTGCGAACGCAGACCGTGAGCAAAGGATCCCGTGTGTCGGGATACTCAGGCACGCGGACGACCGCCGAGGGCGCCGAGTTCGTACGCGCAGAGGGCTGCCGCCACGATGCCGGCCGTCTCACTGCGCAGCACGGTCTCCCCGAGTGTGACCGCACGTGCGCCCGAGGCCTCCAGTTCGTAGACCTCCTCGGCGGTAAGACCACCCTCCGGACCCACGACGACGGCCACCCGGCTCTCTAAGGTCACCCGCGATTCGTCGAGCGCCTGTCCGATCCCCGGCCCGGTAGCGGACGCGCCCTCCCAGACGACAAGAACGGTATCGAACTCGGACAGGCGCCCGCGAGCATCGGCAAAGGAAAGAGGGTCCGTGACGATCGGTACCGAGGTCCGTTGGGACTGTTTTGCAGCGGCCAACGCCACACGACGCCAGCGGTCTCCCCGAACACGGACCTTCTCGGTGTCCAGGCGCACCACGGAACGCTCGGTGAAGACCGGCATGACCGCCTCGATGTTGAGCTCGGTGGCCTTCTCCACCACCAGGTCCATCTTTCCGCCCTTCGCAACACCCTGGATCAGGGTCACACGGCAGGGCGGGGCCTCGGGCAGCCGTTCGACCGGCTCGGCGAAGATGCCGTTCGCCCCGATCTCCGTCAGCCGGACCTTCCAGGCCGCACCGGCGGGCTCGACGAGAACCATCTCGGCACCCTCGGAAAGGCGCAGGACCGAGGTAGCGTGATGAACATCGCGCGCCGAGAGCGGCAACGGACACGATCCCGGATCACCGGGAAGCATGGATTCAAGGAAGAACCTGTGTGTGGACACGCGAACTCTCTCCCCGCCGCGGGCGTCAGCCCGTCAGCCACTCTTTGAGACGGTCGAGCGGGGTCGAACGAGGCTCCTCGCCGAAGGTCGTGGCGAGCTCGGCGAGAATCTCGCGCTGCTCCTTAGTGAGTTTGCGCGGAATCTCGACCGCTGCGTGGACGATGAGGTCACCCCGCCCGGAACCTCGTAGGCGTGGCATACCCTCGCCCCGCAACCGGATCTGATCTCCGAACTGGGTACCGGCCGGTATGCTCACCTCGACATCCCCGTCGATTCCGGGGACCTCCATGTCGGCACCGAGCGCGGCCTCCGTGATGGTCAGAGACATGCGAGCATGTAGATCGGAGCCCTCGCGGTGCAGAAACTCGTGTGGAGCTATCTTCACGGTCACCAGAAGGTCGCCGGCGACGTCCCCTCTGAACCCTGCCTCGCCCATGCCTCGCATCCTGATCTGCATCCCGTCATCGATGCCTACAGGTATCTCGACGGTGATGTGATCACGGTCAGGGACCCGGCCTTGTCCTTCGCACTCCGCGCACGGCGACTCAAGGACCTGGCCGGTCGCCGAGCATCGCTCGCACGGCGAAACCGTCTGCATCACCCCGAGGAAGGTCCGCTGCTGTGTCCGGCGCTGTCCTGCACCGCCGCAATCGGGACATGTGCGCGCACCGTTGTCATCCTGCGAGCCCGTCGCCCCGCACTCGTCACAGGGCACGAGCCGGTTGACGGCGACCTCACGCGCGACTCCTTCCGCGGCCTCCTCGAGCGTCACGACGACCTGAACCGCCATGTCCCGACCCTGAGTCCGGGCACGTCGCGAAGTGCCTCCCGCGACCCCGCCGAAGAAGACACTGAAGAGGTCATCCATGCCGAAACCGCCGCCGAAGAAGTCTCCCATGTCCGGCCCGCCGCCACTACCCATGCGCGGGTCGACCGTCCCGTACCGATCGTACATCTCGCGCTTCGAGGGGTCCGACAAGACGTCATACGCCTCGTTGACCGACTTGAACCGCTCTTCGGCGTCGTGGTCTTCGCACACGTCCGGATGGCACTCCCGCGCCTTGCGACGAAACGCCTTCTTGATCTCCATCTCGGTGGCCGTACGCTCGACCCCGAGAACCGTGTAGTAGTCTCTCGTCCCTGCTGACACGTTCACTCCTCACACTCATTCGGTAACACGTGCGGCCGGCTCCTGCCCACCGCTTTCATCTCTTGTCGGGCGTTCCCCCGAGAGCCTCGGACAGGCCTTCCGCGACACAATGCACCGCAGCGATAGAACGCGAGTAGTCCATCCGCGTCGGCCCGATCACACCCACGATACCGTCGGCAGTGTCCGATCCGTACCTCGTGGCAACGAGGCTCAGCCGACCGAGCTCTCGCGCCCGGTTCTCATGCCCGATGCGTACCGTCAATCCTCCGGTGCGCATGACCTCCGAAAGGGTCTCGAGCATCACGAGTCCGTCCTCGAGCACGGTCAGCAGCGGGCGAACCATCGATGCGTCCGCGAACTCGGGCAATGCAAGCAACTCGGGAACACCGACATGGTACACGCGGTCACGGTCCGCCTC
>SKKZ01000216.1 GCA_007123455.1 Coriobacteriia bacterium
GATCGTCCACTTCACCCGGTTCGTCTTCGTCACGGCCGGTGCGCTGGGCGGGTTCGCAGTCTCGGGACTTGTCGACTGGTCTGACCAGACGGGCTACCCACAATACCTCGTCATCTTCATCCTCATTATTCTCGGGTTGTCCATCGGGTACGTCTTCGGCGGTATCTTCGGGCGCGAGTTCGCTCTCGCGTATCGGCGTGTCGAGATGCGGCTCCAGGAAACCGAGCCCATCGATATCGTGCTTGGCGCCGCCGGTCTGATCGTCGGCCTGACCCTGGCCTGGCTCGCCAGCGCTCCCCTGCGTCTCCTCCAGCCGGTCTGGATCTCGGTGGTCTCGACGGTGCTGCTCTTCATCATTCTCGGAACGTTCAGTATGCGGGTCGCCTTTATCAAGAGGGGTGAATTCGCACGGGTCGTGCCCGGGCTTGCCGGGCCCGAGAGACTCCCTGAAGCGGGCACACTCAAAGTGCTCGATACCAGCGCGATCATCGACGGTCGCTTCTCGACGCTGCGGGAACTGGGTCTGCTCGAGGGAGAGTTGCGGGTACCTCGCTTCGTGCTGTCCGAGCTGCACACCCTTTCCGACTCCGCCGACGACACGCGTCGTGCGCGCGGTCGCAGGGGGCTGGACCTGCTCTCGCGTCTGCGTGACGGCGAAGACGGGCGGGTCGAGGTCTACGAGGCCGACTATCCGGACATCCCGGATGTCGACAACAAGCTGTTGCGGCTGGCCGCCGAGACCGGAGCGACGATGCTCACCGTCGATCACAACCTTACGAGTGTGGCGCGTGTTCGCCGGGTCGCTGTGCTCAACCTCAACGAGGTCGCCTCGGCGATGCGCCCGAACTACCTTCCCGGTGAGCGCATCCGCCTTCGAATCGCCAAAGAGGGCAAGGAGTCCGGCCAGGGAGTGGGCTACCTTGAGGACGGGACTATGGTAGTCGTGGCCGAAGGCCGGGACCACATCGGTGTCGAGCTGGACGTCGAGGTCACCTCGGTGCTGCAGACCTCGGCGGGCCGCATGATCTTCGCCCGGTTCCTGACGCGTGCGGGTGAAAGCCGGGTCACGGATGGGTAACCGCGACACAGCCGTCGTGCTTGTTGCAGGGGGCACCGGCGAGCGGTTCGGACGCAGTGGGGGCAAGCAGCTGGCCGAGCTTGCGGGCAGGCCGGTCCTGGCACACTCCTTCGCGGCATGTGTCGGGGTAAGCCGTGTCGGACTCGTGGTCGTGGTGTGCCATCCGGAGCGGCTGAGTGAGTATGCCGATGCCATCGGCACGCACGCATCCGGTGTCGAGGTGCGCTTCGTTGCAGGCGGCGTGCGGCGTCAGGACTCGGTCGCGGCCGGCCTGGCAGCGGTCCCCGACACTTTCACGCTCATCGCCGTGCATGATGGTGCCCGTCCGCTGGCGCCTTCGTCGCTGCTCGAGCGAGCGCTCGCGGCCCTGGATGGGGAGTCGACGCTCGCCGGCATCGTGGTGGGCCACCCTTCGGTCGATACGCTGAAAACGGTGGACGGGGCGGTCGTTACCGGGACACCGGAGAGGGACCGTTTCTGGGCGGTCCAGACACCGCAGGTGTTCGATGCGGGGATACTGCGAACCGCGTACGCCGAGGCGGCACGTGCCGGCCTGGAGGGAACCGATGACGCGTCGCTCGTCGAAGCCGCGGGTGGCCTGGTTGGCGTCCTCGAAGGCCCCCGTGACAACATTAAGGTCACGCTCGCCGAGGACCTCGCGATCGCCGAGGCGATACTGGCGCTGCAAGACGAAAGGAGGGGCTGATGCGAATCGGCTCCGGTTACGATGTCCACGCATTCGTCTCGGGACGACCGCTCGTGCTCGGCGGGGTCGAGGTGGCGTTCGACCGGGGGCTAGCCGGTCATTCGGACGCTGACGTGCTCACCCACGCGCTCATGGACGCGCTGCTCTCGGCGATGCGTGCCGGAGACATCGGCAGGCTCTTCCCCGATGACGACCCGGTGTACGCGGGAGCCGACAGCATCGAGTTGCTCGGGCGCGTAGCCGCGCTCATGGCGGGAGAGGGATGGCACCTCGTCGATGCCGATACCGTGCTGGTCCTCGAGCGTCCCCGGATCGCGCCACATCGCGATGCTATGCGCGCGCGTCTTGCCGGGGCACTGGGTGTGCCGGTGGAGAGCATCGGCGTCAAGGCGACGACCACCGAAGGACTCGGCTTCGCCGGTCGCGAAGAAGGTGTGGCCGCGTATGCAGTGGTCCTGCTCGAGCGGACGGACGCGTGAGCGGCGTTCGAGCCGCTCGGCATCGATGGTTCGCGAAGCGTATCGAGGAAGCGACGTGTCATCGGCGATGATGGTTTGACACCGCGCGAGGCGCGGGGCGATAGTTGGAATCCATAGCGTTCTGGTAGGGAATGAGCGGTCATCGGCGTCCGGTCCGGAGGACCCATGTTCGAGCGTGTGAAAGAGGACATCCAGGCGGTCAAAGAGCGCGATCCCGCGGCGGTTACGACGTGGAGCGTGCTCCTCAACTACCCCGGCGTCCATGCGATGTGGTGGCATCGCCAGCACAACTGGTTGTGGCGCCACGGGCGGAGAGGGTTCGCGCGCTGGATCTCTCAGGTGGCCCGCTTCTTCACGGGCATCGAGATCCATCCGGGTGCCACCATCGGGCGACGTTTCTTCATCGACCATGGCATGGGCGTGGTCATCGGTGAGACGACAATCATCGGAGACGACGTGACTCTCTACCAGGGCGTCACGCTGGGAGGTACCGGCAAGGAGCGCGGCAAGCGACACCCGACGCTGGAGGATTGCGTGGTCGTGGGTGTCGGTGCGGCGGTACTCGGCGACATCGTGATCGGGCGGGGGAGCCGTGTGGGCGGCGGCGCGGTCGTAGTCAACGACGTCCCCCCGAACTGCACCGTGGTCGGCATACCGGGTCGAGTCGTCGTGCGCGAAGGCCGCAAGATAGACGCGATCGACCTGCACCACGAGGATCTGCCCGACCCCGTGGTCGAGATGTTCCGCTGCATGCAGCGGCGGATCGACAGGCTCGAGGCCCGGCTTGCCGGTGACGAGGCGGTGAGTGCCGAGCGCGGTGAGCCGCCGTTCCCGTTGCGCCAGGTTCCATCGGCCGAGGCAGCCGGCGCCGCTGATGAGCCGGTAGCCGGGGCTGGTGACGGAGAATCGTGCACCTACTGAACGGAGCGCCCAGTGAGTGAGGACCAGAAGAACATCCGCGTGTACAACACGCTCACGCGTCGCAAAGAAGACCTCGTGCCTCGCACGGAAGGTGCGATCTCGATCTACGTATGCGGCCCGACAGTGTACAACCATATCCATATCGGGAACGCACGCACGTTCCTGTCGTTCGACGTGATCCGCCGCTATCTCGAGTGGCGTGGCTTCGATGTGACCTTCGTGCAGAACATCACCGATGTCGACGACAAGATCATCGCGCGTGCCGCCGAGGAGGGCAGGAGCGCCGAGGAGGTCGCCCACACGTACACCGAGGCGTTCCTCGACGCGATGCGTCAACTCGGTGTGCGTCGCCCTGACGTCCAGCCACGGGCCACCGAGACCATCCCCGAGATGGTCGAGATGGTCGAACGTCTCATCGAGCGTGGTCATGCCTACGAGGTGGACGGTGACGTGTACTTCGCGGTCCGCTCATTCCCGGAGTACGGCAAGCTGTCCCGGAGGGACATCGACGAGATGCGTTCCGGAGCACGTGTCGAGGTCGACGAGAGGAAACGTGACCCGCTCGACTTCGCACTCTGGAAGGCCGCCAAACCCGGCGAGCCGTACTGGCCGAGCCCGTGGGGCGACGGGCGTCCCGGCTGGCATCTCGAGTGCTCGGTCATGTCCGAGAAGGAGCTCGGTGCCTCGTTCGACATCCACGGAGGGGCATCCGACCTGATCTTCCCGCATCACGAGAATGAGGTCGCTCAGTCCGAGGCGGCGACCGGACAGCCGTTCGCCAGATACTGGCTGCACGGCGGTCTGCTCCAGGTCAATGCCGAGAAGATGAGCAAGTCGCTCGGCAACTTCATGCTCCTGCGTGAGGTTCTGGCTGACTACGAGCCTCCGGTGGTCCGGATGCTCATGTTGCAGACCCACTACCGCAGTCCGCTCGACTTCTCGCTCGACCGTCTCGATGAGGCCAAGGCGGCGTACGAACGGCTGGCGACCCTCGTGCGCAATATCAGATGGGCCCGCGGTACGACCCCTGCGCCGATCGGTGCCACCGATGCGGAGCGTGACGAGCTTGCCGCAGCCACGTCGGCCACGCGCACGCGTTTCGTCGCGGAGATGGACGATGACTTCAATACGGCAGGCGCACTCGGCGCACTCTTCGAGCTCGCCCGTGTGGCCAACTCGTTCATATCCGGGAACACCGCAGGACTCTCATCACCCGACCTGATCGTGCTCGCCGACGTCGAGGAGGTGCTCGTCGACCTGCTCGGCGCATTCGGGGTCACGCTCGGCGAGGCGGTCACGAGCAGCTACCCTGTTGAAGTCATCGAGCTCGCGTCCCAGCTGGCCGGTTACGAGGGGACCGATTCCGATGGTGCAGTGAAGGCGTTGCTGGCGGCCCGCTCGGTCGCGCGCAGTGAGCGTAACTGGGCGGCGGCGGACGCGGTTCGCGACGGCCTGGGAGAACTCGGCATCGCCATCGAGGACACGCCCCAGGGCGCACGCGTCAGCTACCTGCCGAAGGGCTGAGGTCCGTGACGACACTCGTGGAGGGCCGTAACGCGGTACTCGAGGCCCTGCGGGGCGGTGTTCCGGTGACGGCGGTGCTGCTCGCTCCGGGCTCCGAAGGCGGACCGGTCGATGAGATCCGTCGAATGGCACAGGCCCGGGGAATCGGGACCCGCACGGTCTCGCGCCGCGTGCTCGACGAGCGCAGTGTACGTGGTGCACACCAGGGTGTCATGGCCGAGGTAGAGGCGTTCGCATACACTCCGCTTGCCGAGGTCCTCGGACGTATAGGCGAACGCAAGGCGAGCCTCATCATCGTCCTCGATCATCTCACAGACGAGGGGAACCTCGGCGCGGTGGCCCGCTCGGCCGAGGTCGTGGGCGCCGATGCACTCGTGATCCCGAAGGCGCGCTCGGCGGCTATAGGGCCTGCCGCGTACAAGACCTCGGCGGGCGCTCTGGCCCACCTCGCGGTGGTCCGGGAACCCAATCTCGTACGCGTGCTCGAGCGGCTGAAGGAGGCCGGCTACTGGGTCGGGGGAGCAACGGAATCCGCGTCGACCGTCGTATGGGACGCGCCGCTCGAAGGACGACTCGCACTCGTCATGGGATCCGAAGGCGCCGGACTGTCTCGGCTCGTGGAGAAGGCATGTGACTTCACGGTGCGGCTTCCGGTAGCCGGCCGGGTCGGTTCTCTCAACGTGGCTCAGGCAGCCACGGTGCTCGCCTTCGAGTGGGCCCGCAGAACGGGACACACGTCGTGAGCGGTCGCCGGGTACTGATCGTGGATGGCTACAACGTCATGCGGTCGGGGGAGCGGTATGCGTCCCTGGCCGAAGAGGACATCGATGCTGCGCGGGCACGCCTGGTTGCGGACGTGGCGGCGTACGTCCAGGGCGAACAGGAGGCACTCGTCGTCTTCGACGGAGCCGGCAACCCGCACTCCGACGGCCGCCCCCACAACGTCATCGGCGTCGAGGTGGTCTTCTCTCGATTCGGCACCGATGCTGACAGCGTTGTCGAGCAGGCGGTGTCGATGCACCGTTCGGCGGGAGACGAGGTGACCGTGGTGACCTCTGACGCGCAGACACAGTGGGCGGTCATGGGTGGTGGGGTGGCGCGGATGTCGTCCGCCGGATTCCTCGCCGAACTTGCGGGGGATGAAGCCGAACACGCACAGTCAAACCCGTCGGGTAGTGCCGGCTCGACCGTGTCCGAGCGCGTGGACCCCGAGGTCAGCGATGTTCTTGCGCGTTGGGCCCGCGGCCTGCGATAGGGACGGTCGATCACCGTGCTGCTCTTCACATCGCGCTCAGGCTTCTTCAGCCTCGTGGGAAACCGTTGACACCTCGTCACCGAACTGTGATTTTCGTACTACGCCAAGGTGCTGATGCCGGTGGCACCACCCTTCCCCTCACTGCTATGACGGGGGCGCATATGGAAGGGATTGTGAGTGGACGCACAAGTGCAGGGCGGAAGCGTACCTGGTAGTGCGCGAACCGCCGAACTCGAGCTCGTGGAGGCTGCCCGCGCGGGCGACCAGAGGGCCTCGAGCATGCTCGTCAGGAAGTACCGGAGCCTCGTGCGCTGCAAGGCGCGCTCGTATTTCCTCGTGGGCGGCGATCGTGAGGACGTCATTCAGGAGGGGCTCATCGGCCTGTTCAAGGCCATCAGGGATTACGACCCGTCTCATCAGTCGAGCTTCCGGTCGTTCGCAGAGCTCTGCGTGACCCGCCAGATCATCACGGCGATCAAGACCGCGACACGGCAGAAGCACACGCCGCTCAATGGATATGTCTCATTGAGCCGTCCTGCGACAGCCGAGGAGGACGGGGAGCGCTTGCTCGAGGATATCCTTGCGGCCAAGGAAGTCTGTGATCCCGCCGAGATAGTCATCTCAGCGTGGGAAGGTGAGTTCATCCGCAGAGGATTCACCGAGGCGCTCTCGCCATTCGAGTCGCGCGTGCTTTCGATGTACGTTCAGGGCCGCTCGTACCAGGAAATAGCCGACGAGCTGGGTCGGCATACGAAGTCTGTCGATAACGCGCTGCAGCGCGTGAAGCGCAAGATCGAGACGCAGATCGACCGTTGTCGCGTGTGCTGATGACGGGTGGCACGTCACGCGCACCGCGTTTACAATAGGGCGCGCCGCTGGCGTAGCTCAATGGCAGAGCAACTGCCTTGTAAGCAGTAGGTTGTGGGTTCGACTCCCTCCGCCAGCTCCACTCGGACACACGGCTCCGGCGACACTGCGCCGGAGCCTTTGCTTTGGAGCCGGCTTCACGAAGCGCGTACGGTGTCGCGTAGTCGTGGCAGATGCGCGTGCCAACGGCCGAGCATGGGCTAGAATGGGTACGCCCGGGGGCGTTGTCGTCGTTGACACTCGAAGAATCGATGGAGTACTATCCGTATGCCTTTCCGCCGAGCTTGTCTTGGCGTGCAACTTGATAAGAGTAGAGAGCGTCTTTTTTTTGTGGGGGTGTGCCCGAGTGGCTAAAGGGGACGGGCTGTAAACCCGTTGGCTATGCCTACCCAGGTTCGAATCCTGGCGCCCCCACCAGCGAAGTATCACGCGGGAGATATCGATTCTCCCGTCGTGTCATGCCCACATAGCTCAGTCGGCAGAGCACTTCCTTGGTAAGGAAGAGGTCACCGGTTCAAGTCCGGTTGTGGGCTCCAGTATTCCCGGTCGAGCAGGCTCCCTGGGGCAGGCCGGCTGATACGGCGGTGTAGCTCAGCGGTTAGAGCACACGGTTCATACCCGTGGAGTCACTGGTTCGAATCCAGTCACCGCTACCAGGTCACACACGACGGGCTCGTGTGGCCCGCGCGTTTCGAGTACGGACATATGGGATAGTAGGAATGAGAGCATCTTGAAGGCGGATTGAAATCGGCCGGGGTGGCCGGTGCCGTTGGAAAGGTCTCGTAAGGAGGAGACTCATGGCCAAGAAGAAGTTCGAGCGTACCAAGCCGCACGTCAACGTCGGCACCATCGGTCACGTCGACCATGGCAAGACCACGCTCACCGCGGCGATCACCAAGACGCTTGCCGAGAAGGGCTATGCGGACTTTACGCCGTTCGACCAGATCGACA
>SKKZ01000031.1 GCA_007123455.1 Coriobacteriia bacterium
ACGTGATTCAGTCGAAGCGCGCTCCGGTCCTCGAGATACCGAGAACCCGGGGCTCGCACCTGCCCTTCAGAGCGGAGGCCTCGACTCTCACGCGTTCGGCGACAGCCTCCGCGGCGAGCAGTGCCCCGGTGTCGTCAGGCCCGTGGACCAGGCCGATCACGGTCGGTCCGGCGCCGGAGAGCACCGCGCCGGCCGCCCCGGCGGTTACGAGCAGAGAGCGGACGTCCTCGAGATCGGCCACCGCCGCGACGCGATAGGGCTCATGGATGCGATCGGTAAGCCCGGCAGCGAGCGCAGCGGTGTCACCGAGCGCGATGCCGGTGACGAGCAGGCCCGCCCTCCCGGCGCTGAAAGCGGCGTCCGCGTGTGGCACGCTCCCGGGAAGCAGCGCCCGTGACGCACCCGTCGCCAACGGTGAGTTCGCGGCCACGATGACCGCGGCCAGGCCTCCGGCGGGCTCGATACGGACGCAGTGAGGGCCGTCGTCTTCCCAGCAGATAGTGAAGCCGCCGTGGAGTGCGGCGGCGGCGTTGTCGGGATGACCCTCGAGCTCGGCCGCGAGCCGGAGTATCGCCTGACAGTCGAGGGCCGCATCGCACAGGGCATCGCCGAGCATGAGGCCTCCGACGATGGCGGCTGCCGAAGAACCGAGACCGGCCCCCGGCGGGATACGGTTCTCGCAGCGGACGTGAGCGGCGAGACCCGGACGACCGGCCTCAGCAAACACCCGTGCCATCGAACGCGCGACCCGGTTGTCTGCCCCGCCCGGGAGCCGGCCTTCGCCTTCGCCGGCCACCTCCACTACCCACGCATCGGCGAGCTCGGCACTGAAGCGGTTGCGCAGATCGAGGGCGAGCCCGAAGGCATCGAATCCCGGACCGAGATTCGCGCTCGTCGCAGGTATGGTGACCGTGGGCACTGCGCGTCCCGTGACCCTACAGGTCCTCGACGCGAAGCACGGTGCCGACCGACTCCACGATATCGAGGTCTTCGATCTCCTCGAGCGCGGCTCGCACCGCACGCTCGGTCGCCTCGTGCGTGACGTAGACGATCTCGGCTGTCGGAGCGGTGTCGGTCTTCTGGATGACGCTTGCGAGCGAGACGCCGTGGGACCCGAACACACTGGCGACCCTCCCGAGCACACCGGGCTCGTCGGCGACCAGGAGGCGCAGGTAGTACGAGGTCTCGAGTTCGCCGATATCGCGCACCGGCAGCTCCTCGTTGCATGTGCATCCCACCAGGCCGAGACAACCCCGGACGATGTGCCGGGCGACCTCGATCACGTCGCCCACCACGGCACTCGCCGCAGGAAGTGAGCCGGCTCCCTCGCCGAAGAACATCGTCTCGCCGACGGAATCGCCGACCACGTAGATGGCGTTGTATACCCCGTTGACACTCGCCATCGGGTGCGAGTCCCGGATCATCGTCGGGTGCACGCGGATGTCGATGCCGCCCGGGGTGCGGCGGGCGATGGCGAGCAGCTTCACCGCATAGCCCATCTCGGCCGCATACGCGACATCTGCCGAGGAAACCGGGCGGATGCCCTCGGCAGAGACCTCATCTATCGCGACACGACTGTTGAAGGCGATCGATGCGAGGATGGCGATCTTAGCCGCAGCGTCGAGCCCGTCGACGTCCGCGGTAGGGTCGGCCTCGGCGAAACCCTTCGCCTGGGCCTCCGCGAGAGCGCTGTCGTAGTCGAGCCCGTCCTCGGACATGCGGGTCAGCATGTAGTTCGTGGTGCCGTTGACGATGCCCACCACGCTCGTGATCTCGTTGGAGACGAGGCAGTGCTTGAGCGGGCTGATGATCGGGATGCCTCCACCGACACTTGCCTCGAACGCGATGTCGACCCCGTACCCCGCAGCAGCGTCCATGACCTCCTGGCCGTGGCTTGCCATGAGTGCTTTGTTCGCTGTCACCACGCTCTTGCCGCTCTTGAGGGCGGCGAGGACGACGTCGCGCGCGACACCCGTCCCACCGATCAGCTCGATAACGATATCGAGGTCGGGAGTATCGATGAGCTCGAAGGCATCGGTGGTGAACGACCCTTCGGGCAGACCGAGATCGGACGCGCGTGCGGGATCGCGATCGGCGAAGCGCACGAGTTTGATGTCGACTCCCGCGCGGCGGCGGAAGTCTTCGGCGTGGCGCTCGAAGATCTCGACCACTCCTGAGCCGACGGTTCCCAGGCCGATAAGGCCTACGTTCACGGTACGCATAGCGTCCTCCGGTACGGGGTTGCAGGGCTGACCGGCTCGCACTCCCGGTCAGTGCGTATTGTACCCGAGTCTTCTGCCCGCACCGGGCTCGCACGGGGGGTCAGGAACCGGTGAGACCTGGTTCAGAAGCGCATGCATACTTCGATATCGAACATATGTTCTATCGAAAGGAGCGTGACATGAGAAGACGACGGATCCTCACGCGTATCGGGACAGCGGTGGCGATAGCGGTGGGTCTCACCGTTCCCGCATACGCGTTCGCCGCGTACAAGATGGTGCCGACCACCTGCACCAGCAGCTGTGCCCGGCAGCAGACCACCTACTGGTGCGGTCCGGCGAGCACCCACTTCGTTCTGCACTCCCAGGGCCGCAACGTGGCCCAGTCGACGCTGGCGCGGGAGCTGAGGACGACGACCGGGGGCACCGCGATCGAGTACATCCCTGCGGTGCTCAACAAGTACAAGCGGGTCTCTCTCACCTACACGCACGTTCCCCGGCGATACCTGACGAGCATCTCGTTGATCCGCAGCATCATCACGTACGCCGTCGATCGCAACTCCTGCGCCATACCATGCGTCAACCCCTATCCGTACACTAACAGCGCCGGTTACTACTCGCCCGGCCTCCCGACCTACAGTGGCACGAGGGCCGCGGGGCACTACGTGGTCATCCGCGGGTACGACATCTCCTCGACTCGTGACTACGTCTACTACTTCGACCCCCACTACAGCTCGACCCACTACGGGACCCGCCGAGCCAGCGTCTCGGCCATGGCACGCTCGATCCTGGTGAAGAACTATGGCAGCCAGGGCATCGTCTACTGAGCCCGCCGGGGACCGCGCAAGCGCTCCTACACGCTGGCTGGCAGCGACATTCGGGACGGTCTGGGGGCACGCGTCCCTCGCCGCAGCCGGATGGATCGCCCAAGTCGCTGCCCCTGTGATGGATACGCCTGCCGGGAGCACCTCGCTCCGGCTCCTCGAGTGGAGCGTGCTCCTGCCACTCAGCCTGGGGGCTGCGGCGACACACGCAACGACACGACCTCTGGCAACACTGCTCGGCGACGGCCTGCCGGTTCCGGCGCTGGTTCTGCCCGCCGTGGCCGGTTGTGCGATCGCGCTTGCCGGCTCATACGCGTTACGGAGCAGCGGAGGCCGTCGCGTGGTTCGCACATGCCTGCTGGCAGCTGTTCTGATCTCGATCCTCTCCGGGGCATCCCTTTCACGGGCACTGGCCGACGATAGGGCCGCCGAACGCCTGTTCCTGAGGATGGTGGCGGCCGATTCCGCACCGTGGGAGGAGCCGGCATCGCGCTCGGCCGCCCGCACGCTTGTCGGACGCCATCCGGACTCCAGGTGGGCGTCGGAGGGCTGGCGGGTTGTGGCCACGGATGCGGAGCTGCGTGGCGAGCCGGCCGAAGCCGTTGAGCACTGGAAGGCGTTCGGAGCGTGCTTCGGCGAGGAAGCGGTACCGGGACGCGCACTGGCGGAGTTCAACGTCGCCCGGCTCCTTGAGGAACGAGCACCAGCCGACGTAGCTGCAGCGCACTACCGCCAAGCATTTCGCACCGTAGGAGAGACCGGAGCAACCTCACAGCTTTGGATCGGAGTCGAATCGTCAAGGGCTCTCGAAACGCTCTCCAGGGATCAGGGTCTCTATGCGATCGCAAACAGGTGGGCCACACACGCACGCATGTATGAAAGTGACAGACACGAAGAGGATCAAGGAGCAGAGCAATGAAGATTTCGAGCAGAGTGATCCGGGTACTCGCGGTGACGATCGCCGTAGCGATCGCCGCCGGCGGGGCGCTGATATCGCTACATCGCACCGACACGGCACGGGCGTTCGCCGATGAAGTGCGGGTCGACATGATCAGGTCGTACCGTGAAGCGCCCGCATGGCGTGCGGACATCGAGGAGCGTGAACTCACCGGAGAAGGCGAGTACCGGACTACCCGCTACCGCCTGTTGGTTGCCGGGCCCGAGCACTACCGGGTCGAGTGCATCGAGCACGACGAGGCTGGCCGCGAGGTCATCTCGGTCACGATGCGTACCGGCACCACGGTGTACTCGGCGACCCGTACCGGCAGCGAGATTCCCCGTGTCATGGAGATCCGCAACGCACCGCCGAGCCTCGGAGCCCTCTCGGACAACGTGCTCGGCCAGCGGGTGCGCGAGTTGGCTCGCTCGCGGCAGCTGCGCTACACGGGCAGGGACACCGTACGCGGGCGGCCGGCACACCGGTTGTCGGTGGAGCCGGGTCACCTGGTGTGGGTGGACGAAGGATCGGCGATTCCACTGCGCGAACAGTTCCTTTCCGACGACACCGTGACGCACGAGACCGAGTTTCTGCTCTTCGAGACCGAATTTCACATCGACCCGGAGGTGTTCGAACCATCTTCGCTCGGAAACGAGCCGTGGGTCGTCGAGGATCTCGGATTCCGCACGTCCGACCCCGGATCGCCACCCCTCGCACTGCTCGGATTCTCACCGCACCACTTGGACGCACCGATCGAATGGGAGTTGCTCGAGTCCGGCTACACGGACGGGGACATCCGTGCGGACGGAGCCGGTGGTGCTCCGACGTGGATCTCGTTCTACGACACTGCGGACGGACCGGTCCTCGTCACACAGTCGCCGGGTCACACGACATTCGAGATCACCCGGGACAGCGGGGACGGTACCGACGCTCCCTTGTTCGCCGAGGTGGCCGGGCACACAGTCGCCTACTACACCGATCCGTGGCGGACCCACGCGACCGTCGAGATCGATGGCGTGCTCGTCTCGATCGAGGGCATGCTGCCCGCCGAAGACCTGCTCGCATCAGTGGCACTGATCCGGAAGACCGGAGAGGAGTGAGACGGATGGGTGGCGGTAGCAGGACCAGGCGGGCGCGACTCGCTGTACCCGCTTCTCTGCTCTTGATGGTGTTGCTCGTACTGGGAGGGTGCACCAAAGGCCCGGGAGGGCCGGACAGCGGCGAGCCGGAAGCACTGACCGGTGTCGACCGCCACCCCCGCCACTCCTCCCTCGAGGGTCTGGTCTTCGTCCGGGAGGGAGCGATCTGGGCGGTTGAGAACGGCGAGGCCAGGCTCGTCATCGAGAGTGATTCGCCGTGGTCGTTACGTGACTCCCGAAGCGGTGAGGCCATCAGCTATGCCTCGCTCACGGGAGCGCACGCTCGCGTCTACAGCGCACTGCGTGGCGACTGGCGTACCGATGTCATCTGGGAGACCGGGCTCGGCTCACTGCTGGCCGAGGTGGTCCACGACGATGTCGCTGACGCGCTCTGGTTCTCCGCGAGCGGGGAGCATACCGTGACCATCGGCATACGGGACCGCGCGGGCGGCGAACAGGAACACGCCATGGTACTGCCGGTAGAGGTGGGACCCTCATTCACCGTGAGCTTCGATGAGCCCTCACTCTTCCTCATCGGAGCCGCGCAGGAGCCTGCGGTCCTCTATGCGGTCGACGGAGAGGTGCGCTCCCTGTTCGAGGCGTCACGCCTCTTCACTCCACGCCTCTCCCCTGACGCTCGGCACCTGTTGGTAGCCGGAACGCAGGGAGGAGCTGCGTTCCGGCTCTGGGTGATCGCCGTTGGCAGCGGTGAGGCAGCTGAAATCGACACCGGACCGGGGGTCCCGGTCGATGCGGTGTGGTCGCGTGATGGCACGCGCATCGCCTTCCGGGATACCGAGACCGGCACGGTATGGATCGCTCCGTACCCGACCGGGCAAGCGAGCGACACCGGACTCGTCGCGGATGAAGGGGGGCTCTGCTGGTAGCCGACCTCGTACGAACGGCAGCAGGAGGTGACGTGGGACCCGTCGGCGGGTACCAACCTTCGAGGAGGTGGGACCCGGGATGGACACGCTCGCATCTATCTGGCCCTTCGTGGTCGCAGGCTCGATCCTGCCCACCTGGACGATCGTGGTCATCGCTCTACTGAGTACCGCGCGTCCCGTGGCGAACGCAACCGCATTCATACTCGGCAACGCGGCCTTCCGTATGGCCCTGGGTCTCGTCATCCTGTTCGTCGTACCGCTGCCGGACAGCGACAGCTTCCGCCTGGACTCAGGGGCTTGGGATGCGCGTTTCGTCGTTACGTTCGGCATCGCGCTCTGTGCGCTCGCTGCGTGGATCTGGACGCGCCCGATCGCCGAAGAAGGGAGCAGCTGGGTCGAACGTGCCGAGAACATCCGTCCCCGGACCGCGTTCGTCGGCGGCATACTGATGACCGCCTCCCCGGGCGTCCAGTACGCCTATCTGCTGGGTGGCCTCGCGGTCATCCTCGAGACGGCCGCGGGTGACGTGGGCCGAGTGACCTCGCTCCTGGTTTTCGTCGTTGCGCTCCAATGGATGCTCGCAACACCGGTCGCGATCTACCTGGTGTTCAGGGACGCGTCGACCCGCGTCCTGGAACGCATGAAGGGGTGGCTCAAGGCCCACGGACACCGGCTCATCGCAGGTGTACTCGGTCTCGCCGGTACCTACGTCACCGTCACCGGGATCGTGCAGCTGCTCGGCTGAGATCTCCCTATGCGATGTCGTTACGCATGAGATCGTCGTAGCTCTCGCGCTTCACGACCCAGCGCCACTCCCCGTCGCGGACGAACACGACGCCGGGGCGCACCTGCTTGTTGTAGTTGCTCGCCATCGATTGGCAGTACGCGCCGGTGGCGCAGACGCACAGCACGTCACCCGGCTCGGGACACTGCAGCGGTGCGTCGTTAACGACGATGTCTCCGCTCTCGCAGTGCTTGCCCGCCACCGTCGCCACCATCTCTCGCGGCTGATCGGCCTTGTTCGCGAGCACCGCCTCGTAGTGCGCGTCATAGAGCGAGGTGCGGATGTTGTCCGACATCCCGCCATCGACCGCCACGTAGGTGCGGATGTCGGCGATCTCTTTGATGGAACCGACGGTGTAGAGCGTCACGCCGGCGTTGGCGACGATCGAGCGGCCCGGCTCGACGGCCATACGCGGAACGCGCAGGCCGTGCTTCTCGCACTCCTCTTTGATGCCGTCGACGACGACCTTCCCGAAGTCCTTGATAGTCGATGGCTCGTCCGGAGCACCGTACGCCACACCGAGTCCGCCCCCGACATCAAGCATGCGAACCGGCTGGCCGGTCTTGCTCTCGATCTCACGCATGAATGTGACGATGACCTCGATCGCGCGCGCGAAGCTGTGCAGCGCAAAGATCTGCGAGCCGATGTGCATGTGCAAGCCCTCGAATTCGATGCCCGGCAGCTCGATAGCGCGCTTGACGGCATCCATAGCGAGGCCCTGGTTGAGTCCGAAGCCGAACTTCGAGTCCTCGGCGCCGGTCATGATGAAATCGTGCGTGTCGGCTTCGACGCCCGGGGTCACACGGATGAGTACCTTCTGAGTGACACCGCGCTCCGCAGCCAGAGTGCTCAGCCGTTCCATCTCCTCGAAGTTGTCGACGACGATGCGGCCTACACCGGCATCGAGACATTCGGCGAGCTCG